>JAEPQP010000055.1 GCA_017640485.1 Phycisphaerales bacterium
AATCTTGTATCGACATCACTGGCACTCCGGTGGTCAGTGTATTACAATAATACGCATCGGGTGTTCACTTTATTACAGAAATCCCTGTACACCCATGTCGACCTGAAACGGAGCTCAGTTCATGATCCAGCAGCAGAAATATGTCCCGACCGACAAAGAACAGGCATTTCTTGAGAAAATCGAAGATGTGCAGCACAAGCGTGAGATCATCAACGGGCTCAAGCCGTTTCTTGATGAGAAGGCCCCTGAAGATATGCGTGGGTTCTACAGCTCCGAGGAGCTCGTGCAGCTCGGCGGACTCAAGGGCAGTGAGCGTGATGTCGAAAAACGCATGCCTGTGAAGGTCACCCGTCACTTCTACGAACTGGCGCTCAAGAGCAAGCCAATCCAGCGCTTGGTCAAAGCGAGCCCGGATGAGACCACCAACCTCGAGGGCTCCGAGGATCCCGGCAACCAGATGGACTACGCACCGGTCGAAGGGCTCTTGCACAAGTATGAGATGGGGCTGATGTATGTCGTGTCCACATGCTCGGCGCACTGCCGATTCTGCTATCGCGAAGAACTGATCGCGCGCAAAGAAATCAAGCGTGCCGACGGTACTGTCGCCAAGAAAGGGCTCGCAAAGATCCCGGAAGTGACCGGATATGTCCGGGCTTTCAACCAAGCGGTCGCCGAGAACGGCGGTCGTCACCCTGTATGTGGTCGCGAAAAGCTGCGTGAGATCCTCCTCTCCGGCGGTGACCCAATGGTGCTCAACAACTCCAAGATCGGTGCGTGGCTCGCGGCCCTCGCTGAGTCCGGGATCGAATCGATCCGCATCGGCACCAAAGAAATGGCGTTCTATCCGCAGCGCTTCGATCAGACTTTCTTCGACATGCTCGATGCGTTCCACGAAGCGTACCCGCAGGTCGGATTGCACATGATGATCCACTTCGAGCACCCCGACGAGTTCCTTCAGAAGGACGACGACGGCGAGTATGTCCGCGACGACAAGGGCTTCTTGCAGTGGGTCCCCGAAACCGGTGCAGCGATGACCGGGCTGCTGGCGCGTGGCTGGATCACGGTCGAGAACCAGACCCCGATTATCAAGGACATCAACGATGACGCCGACGCGCTCCGCATCATGCAGCGTGAGATGAAGCGCGTGGGTGCTGAAAACCACTACTTCTTCTGCGGCCGTGACATCGTCGCGTACAAAGCGTTCAACATCCCGATCGAGAACGCATGGAACATCCTCAATGAATCCCAAAAGGGGCTCTCCGGAGTCGAGGCGCACGCCCGTCTCTCCATCACCCACTACAAAGGGAAGACCGAGGTCAACGCGGTCACCAACGAGCCAATCCCTGGACTCAAGGGCAGCGAAAACGGCGTTGTGATCTTCAAGCTCCTCCGCAACGCGCACGGTGCGCCGGATCGAGGCAAGGTCTGTATCGTGGGTCGGAACCCAGACGCGGTCTGGTTCAATGACTACGAGGATCGTGTGCTCTACGACGAAGCTGGTTTGTTTGACTACACGCGCGTCGTCGAGACTGTGGACGAAGCGGAGCAGGTATCGCAATGATCAACAAGCAGGTGTCCAGCGCCGCTGAAGCGGTGCGTGATGTCTTCGACGGCGCCACGATCATGGTTGGGGGGTTCGGAGAGGCGGGGAGCCCCATCGAACTCATCCACGCGCTGATTGATCAGGGCGCCAAAGACCTGACCATAGTGAGCAACAACACTGGGAGTGGTGAAGTCGGGCTCGCGGCTCTACTCAAAGCAGAGCGTGTCTCGAAGGTCATCTGTTCCTTCCCAAGAACCGCAAACTCAACCGTGTTTCCGGAACTTTACAGGAGCGGGAAGACCGAACTCGAGCTTGTTCCTCAGGGCACGCTCGCCGAGCGTATCCGTGCGGGTGGTGCTGGGATTCCTGGGTTTTACACGCCTGCAGCAGTGGGGACCCCGCTCGCTGAAGGGAAGGAATCGCGCGAGTTTGATGGGAAGCAGTACATCCTTGAACGAGGTCTCAAAGCAGACTTTGCACTCATCAAGGGGCGCATCGCAGATACCCATGGGAATGTGATCTACAACCGCACCGCTCGAAACTTCGGTCCCCCGATGGCGATGGCCGCAAAAGTTTCGATTGTCCAAGCGATTGAAGTGGTCGAAGCGGGCAGCATCGATCCCGAGATCGTGGTGACGCCGGGAATCTTTGTCAATCGTGTGGTTCAGGTCGCTGATCCTGTGCATGAATCGGAACTCGTGGCCGCAGGGGAGACCTATCCATGAGCGAGCAAACCCAGGTCATCGGTTGGACACGCGAAGAAATGGCGCAGCGATTGGCGCTCGATATCCCCAACGGATCGTATGTGAACCTTGGGATCGGGATCCCCGAACTGGTGACCCGGTTCGTTCCCGAGGGGCGCACACTGGTGTACCACACCGAGAACGGACTGCTCGGGATGGGGCCGTCCCCTGCAGAAGGGCAGGGCGATCCTGAGTTGATCAATGCCGGGAAGAAGCAGGTCACGACCAACCCCGGAGCCGCATTCTTCCATCACGCGGACAGCTTCGCGATGATCCGAGGCGGACACATCGATCTGTGCGTCCTCGGCGCGATGCAGGTCTCGCAGCACGGCGACCTTGCAAACTGGTCAACCGGCGCTCCAGACGCGATCCCAGCGGTGGGGGGGGCGATGGATCTGGTCGCCGGGGTCAAGTCCGTGTATGTCATCACACAGCACTGCACGAAGCACGGCGACCCAAAGCTCGTTGAATCGTGCGCCTTTCCGCTCACAGGGCGCCAGTGCATCGACCGGATCTACACCGATCTCGCGGTCATCGATGTGAACGCAGACGGTTTCCAACTCGTCGAACTGAGTCCCGGCGTCAACTTTGACTATGTACAAGACCGCACGGGCGCACCGATCAAACCGATCGCTGACTAAAGGACACCCCAGATGACCACCCCAGCGCAAACCACACGCAGCGCCGAACTCTTCGAGCGTGCACGCAAAGTCCTCCCAGGCGGTGTGAGCCGAAACGCGGTCCTGCGTGATCCGAATCCTCTGTATGTCGATTACGGAGAGGGCTGTCGAATTCACGATGTCGATGGTGTCTCCCGGATCGACTGCGCCAACAACATGGCGTCGCTGATTCATGGTCATGCGGATCCAGACATGGTCAAGGGGGTATCAGATCAGCTCGCGAAGGGGACCGCGTTCAACATGGGGACCGAGATTGAGATTGAGTATGCAGAGTACCTGCTCTCGCGGAATCCAGGTTTTGATCAGCTGCGATTTGTGAACTCCGGGACCGAAGCGCTCATGCTCGCAATCAAAGCGGCTCGAGCGTACACCAATCGTCCGATGATCGCGAAAGCCGAGGGGGCGTACCACGGCGCGTATGACTATGTGGAGGTCAGCCAGACCCCCAGCCCATCGACTTGGGGCGATGCGGATCGTCCAACTGGTGTGCCGCTGGTCTCTGGGACTCCAGAATCAGCGATCAATGATGTGCTGATCTTCCCCTACAACAACGCCGAGAAAGCGATTGAACTCCTCGATCAGCACGCGAGCAAGCTCTCGTGTGTCGTGCTGGATTTGATGCCGCATAGAGTCGGGCTCAATCCAGCGGATCCGGACTTTGTGCGTGCGATCCGTGAGTGGACGACACAGAACAATGTCCTCCTGATTCTTGATGAAGTGATCACCTTCCGATCAACATACGAAGGACTCCAAGGGCAGTACGGCATCCACGCAGATCTCACCGCGCTCGGGAAGATGATCGGGGGTGGATTCCCGATCGGCGCGGTTGCTGGGAGCGCCGAGATCATGGATGTGCTCAATCCCAAGTCCAATCGCTATCTGTTCCCGCACTCCGGGACATTCTCTGCGAATCCGATCAGCATCATCGCCGGGATGACGGCGATGAAGAAGTTTGATCGTGACGCAGTTAACCGACTCAACGGTCTGGCGCAGCGTGCGATGGATGGGATCAATCAAGCGATCCAAGAAACCGGTGTCGCCGCGAGTGTGACGGGAACCGGATCGATGTTCCGGGTGCATGTCAAACCACACGCCCCGACCAACTACCGCGAGGCGTACCTGTCTCCCGAAGAAGCCGTGAAACTCAAGACGCTGCTCGACCACATGTTTGACGAGGGCTTTGTGCTGATCAATACCTGCTCGGCCACGCTCTCAACCCCGATGACCGAAACCGAGATCGACGCGCTGATCGCTGGATACAAGAGTGGGTTTGAGAAGCTCAACGCGATGGATTAATCGCGTGAGAACACGGTCGCCAAGCCCTGTCCGACACCGACGCACAGCGCCGCGAGACCGAGTTTCGCATCATCACGCACCATCTGGTGGATCAGTGTCGTCGCGATGCGTGTCCCGCTGCATCCGAGCGGGTGACCGATCGCGATCGCGCCCCCGTTGACATTGAGTTTGTTCTCGTCGATGTTGAGGTCGCGTGCACATGCAATGGATTGGGCCGCGAACGCCTCGTTGAGTTCGATAAGGTCGATCTGCTCAAGCGAGAGGTCCGCTCTGCTGAGCGCCTTGCGGATCGCCGGGACGGGTCCGATGCCCATGTGTGCCGGATCAACTCCTGCAGAGGCGCTCATGCCCACATACGCGATCGGGTTGAGTCCGAGTTCCTTTGCTTTGCTCTCCTCGACCAGAAGCATCGCAGCGGCTCCGTCGTTGACCCCAGATGAGTTCCCAGCCGTGACTGTCCCCTGGTCATCCTTTGCGAAGACCGGGCGGAGTGCTCCGAGCTTCTCGAGCGGAGTATCGGGTCGCGGGTGCTCGTCGGTCTCAAACACGACCGGGTCCCCTCGTCTCTGGGGGATCTCGACCGGGATCAGCTCGTCTGCGAAGCGGCCAGCATCATTGGCTGCTTTCCAGCGCTGCTGACTGCGATGGGCAAACGCATCCTGATCCACTCTGCTGATGCCGTAATTGCGTGCAACATTCTCTGCCGTCTCCCCCATCGGGTACGGGTGATGGAGCGCCGAAAGCTTCGGGTTGATGAAGCGCCAGCCGATCGAGGTGTCATAGATCTGCTGACCCCGATCGTACCCGCTCTCTGCTTTGCTCAGGACCAGCGGTGCTCGGCTCATGGATTCGACACCCCCCGCGATGAAGACATCGCCGTGGTTCGCCTCGATCATTCGTGCCGCGATGTTGATTGATTCCAGTCCCGATGCGCACAAGCGGTTGACCGTAGATCCCGGGACGGATTCGGGGAGTCCAGCGAGCAGCGCAGACATCCGCGCGACATTCCGGTTGTCCTCGCCCGCTTGATTCGCGGCTCCAAGATACACATCGTCGATCAATGCCGCATCGATCCCGCTCCGATCCACGACCGCTCGGATGACATGAGCGGCAAGATCATCAGGTCGGACAGACGCCAACGCTCCCCCGTATCGACCGATCGGGGTTCGCAAGGCACAGATCACGGCGGCTCTTCGTTGCATCCAGAATTGTAGTTCGGATCACCCAAAAAATCGCACACACACGCTCCGCTCCTGCGCAATACCCAAGCAGTAAACTCGACCAGTTTTCAAGTTTCATGGAAATAATGGATCCGGGGAACCGATTTGCTCTTATACTTCAGACATGCGACAGGTGATTTCCATCTTGTTGATACAAGCACTCGTGCTGTTGCCGTTCCAAGGCTACGCGTTATCGGAGCGCTGCTGCGGGATCGGAAATGAACTCCAAACCTCCGCGTCAGAACTCACCAGTGACTCCATTGATGGGTGTTGCTTTGGGATGAACCCTGAATCTGAGCAATCATCTGTGGACACTGAATCTGATCAGGAGTACCCGGATTCTCCGTGCCAAGATGGGGAGTGCCCATCACGATGCTGCACCGCTGTGGCGCATCCTGCATGTGTTCTTCCGAGCCTGCCCGGCATGATCGAATCCAGACTCCCGGACTTCATTCAGTCGCTGAGTGTTGAGATCGATCTCCCCCAGCCACATCTGCTTCAACTCAAGCGTCCACCAAGACTCGTGTAATCCAATCGTGCGCGTTGCTGCGCGCTGATCGTGATTTGCACCTGTACTTGGAGTCGTTATGCCATCCATATCCATACCCACGCACTCGGCGAGTTTGCCGAAGCGGAAGTTGTTGCCCGTCCTGATTCCTATCCTTGTCCTCTTTGGAACCATTGGTTTGATCGCTTGGAGTGCATGGCCTGTCATGCGACCCGTGCCCACCATGGAGTTCGCTCAAGCCGTCTTCGTTCAGAGTGATCAGGGTATCAATCCACAAGATCAAGCGGATTCTGAGATCCAGAACACCCGTACCGTTCAAGCTGCGGGTTGGCTTGAGGCCGAGCCCTTCTACATCGCGGCAACCGCGCTTGCCGACGGCGTGGTCAAAGAGATGCTTGTCCTTGGAGGAGACTTTGTTGAGCAAGGAGAGGTGCTCGCTCGTCTGGTCGATGATGACTCCAGACTCAGAGTTGCTCGAGCGGATGCGGAGGTTCTCCGGGCGCGGGCAGCGCTTTCCCAAGCTCGTTCAATACTCACCGCTGCTGAGGAGAACTGGGAAACACCCTTCGAACTCCAACGAGCAGTATCAAGTCAAGATGCCATGCTCCGAGAGCGCACAGCAGAGTTGGAACAACTCCCTTCTATAATCGCAGAGCAGGAATCGCTCTCGATCAAGTCGGACGAAGAACTCAAAAGCATCGAGCGTGCATACAGGGGCAATGCAGCCGCGGAAATTGAGCTCATCGCTGCACGGGAGATCGCAAAGGCTCAGCGATCAAAGCTCGAAGCGATTCGGGCGCGTGAGTCGATGCTCAAGGCATCGATTGAACGGATTCGGTCCGATCTGATCGCTGCGCAGACAAATCTGGATCTGCGCATCGAAGATCGGGCACGACTCGATGGTGCACGGGCCGCGTTCGAACTCGCTCAAGCGGAAGTGGCACAGCGAGAGGCTCAGCTCGCTGAAGCTGCATTGGAACTGGAGCGGATGACGATCCGCGCACCGATCGCAGGCTATATCCAGCGCCGATTCAAAGTTCCCGGAGATAAGGTCGTGCGGATGATGGACTCGCCGCACTCGGCGCACATCGTTCACATGTACGATCCATCGAAGCTGCAGGTCCGTGTTGATGTGCCGCTCGCAGACGCATCACAAGTCCGAGTCGGACAAGCATGCGAGATCGTGGTTGAAGTGTTGCCGGATACTGTATTCAGGGGTGAAGTACTGCGAATCACACACGAGGCGGATCTCCAGAAGAACACGCTCCAGGTTAAGGTGCGTGTGATCGAACCCGATCCGGTATTGCGTCCTGAAATGCTCACGAGAGTCAAGTTTCTCGGAGATTCAGGAACAACGAGTGCGAGTTCCACGCAGGGAAGATCATCGCAGACCACACTTCAAATCCCAGCCAGTGCGATTGACCGCTCGGAGAGCACTGAACAGGTTTGGATCATCAAGAACCGCTCGAATGGACGAGGTGAGTTGACTCCGATACCAGTTTCCTTACGAACAGTTTCAGGTCAGTGGGCGGTCATCGAAGCAGACCTCCAGCCGGGAGCGTTGCTTGCTGCAAATCCTGAACAATGCACCGATGGTCAAGTGGTCAAACTCAAAGTCGCGTCAGGGGGTGCGTCATGAGCCTGATCTCTTGCAAGCAACTCACGCGTGAGTTTATCAAAGGCGACAACATCATCCGTCCGCTCGATGGGCTCGATCTCGAGATCCCAAGAGGCGACTTCCTCGCGCTCATGGGACCGAGCGGGAGCGGGAAGACCACGCTGCTGAACCTGATCGCGGCGATCGATTCGCCGACCCATGGTTCACTCGTGATCGATGGGGTGGACATCAGTTCTCTGTCCCGGAACAAACTCGCGGCATGGAGATCCAAGCATGTCGGATATGTGTTCCAGCTCTACAACCTCGTCCCGGTCCTCACGGCGTACGAGAATGTTGAACTCCCGTTACTCATCCACAAACTCGATCGCGCTGAGCGTCACGAGCGGATCATGACCGCTCTCAAGCGCGTCGGGATCGAGGATCGGAGCGATCACTTCCCGCGTCAACTCTCCGGGGGTCAAGAGCAGCGCGTCGCGATCGCGCGTGCGATTGTGACCGATCCCGACATCATTGTCGCCGATGAACCAACCGGTGATCTGGACAAGCCATCCGCACATGCCGTGATGGAGTTGCTCCAAACCCTCAATCAGGATCTGGGGAAGACCATCATCATGGTCACCCACGATCCCAAGACCACGCAGTACGCATCGCGGACTTTTCATCTCGACAAAGGGCAGTTGGTCAATGAATCGAATCTCAATACGGAGGTGCTCGTATGAATGCGATGCAATGTCTGCCGTATGTCATGAAGCAGATCTTCAGGAACCCGGTCCGTTCGACGCTGACCGTTCTGGGGATCGCGATCGCGATGTTCCTCTTTACATCGGTGCAAGCGATGAATCGTGGGGTGACGGTCGCGACTACCGAAACCGCGAACGATACGACCCTTGTGGTGTATCGAGAGGATCGGTACTGTCCTTCGACGAGTGAGCTCCCCCAGGATTACCAGTCTCGGATCGAGCGTATCGATGGAGTCGAGAGCGCGACACCGATGAAGATCCTCGTCTCGAACTGTCGTACGAGCCTTGATGTCGTGACTTTCCGAGGTGTTCCAAAGCACGGTTTCATGAATGGTCCAGGATCGAAGATGACTGTTATCGATGGATCACTCCAAGATTGGAATGCTCGAACGGACGCGGCATTGCTCGGCGAGACGCTCGCGCAGCGTCGTGGGTTGCGGCCGGGGATGATGTTCGACGCGGCGGGGATCACTGCGTATGTTGCCGGGATTGTCCGATCACCCAATCCTCAGGATCAGAATGTCGCGTACACAGCACTCGAGTTTGTCCAGCTTGCTGGACGCGACAAACTCGGGATCGTGACCCAGTTCAATGTCAAGGTCAGCGACTCTTCCCAACTCGATCGGGTCTCTGAGGAGATCGATGAGTTGTTCAGCTCCGCTCAAGAACCGACAGCGACCTTCAGCGAAAAAGCGTTCATCGGACGGATCGCGGATGACATCATCGAACTCGTCGGGTTCGCTCGCTGGTTGGGACTGGGGTGTCTCGCGGCGGTTATGGCGCTGGTCGCCAACTCCATCGTGCTCGGCGTCCAGAGCAGGGTTTCTGAACACGCGGTGCTTCAGACACTGGGGTTCTCCGGAAGGCTCGTCGCTGTGCTCATCATTATCGAAGGGGTACTGCTCTCCATCATCGGTGGATCCATCGGCGCACTCGCGTCGATCCTTGTCGCTCGGTACGGCAGTTTCGCGCTCTCCGTTGAGGGCACTTCCATTCCCATTGTTGCGACATCCGGTCTTCTCCTCGTGGGTGTGCTGGTCTGTGGTTGCATCGGGGTTCTTGCAGGGCTTGTTCCCGCGTGGCAGGCATCCAGGCGAGAAATCGCGGCGTGTTTCCGTTCAGCGTAAAGGAATCCAATGAGACAACTCCCATTCCAATACGCATTCAGAAACCTCGGTCGCAGCCGAGTTCGACTGCTCGCATCCCTGCTTGGGTCAACGCTTGTTGTGATGCTCATCCTCGCATCGGGAGGCTTTGTGCGCGGTATGCAACGCACACTGACGCAGGATCAGCCGCTCAACAACAACATCATGATCCTCGGAACAGGGTCAGAGGAAGGCGTCGAACGCTCGCAGATCGATGCATCAGTAGCTGGAATCGCGGGCGCGAGCATACCAGGGATCAAGGAAGCAGCGGGGGTCCTCTTCGTCTCTCCAGAGATTCACGCAGCTCTCCCGATCCGTATGAACGAAACCGATCAGGATGATTACCCTTCAGTCATGCGGGGGGTTCGCGAGCAGGCTCTGCTTGTTCATCCGGAGGTCGAGATTATCGAAGGAAGATTCCCTCGACAGGGGATGGATGAACTGATGGTTGGGCAACTCGCCGCGACCCGGCTCGGAGTGGAAGAAGAACAACTCCGACTCGGGAGTACCGTTCACTTCGATGATCGAGACTGGACGATCGTGGGTCGGTTCTCCGCGCCCAATACAGTGATGAATGCGGAGATCTGGATACCCGTCACCGATCTGCAGATCGCGACCAATCGGGAGTCCTCGCTCTCATGTGTCATCCTGACCCTTGACTCAGGGACTTTCGCAGACGCCGATCTGTTCGCAAAGAGCCGGCTTGATCTGGAGATCAGCGCGATGCGAGAGACCGAATATTACGCGTCGATCGCGAGTTTTTACGGCCCGATCCGGGTCATGATTCTGATCACCGCGGCCTTGATCGCATCGGGTGGGATCCTCGGCGGACTGAACACGATGTACGCCGCATTCGCCGCTCGCGTGCGTGAAGTCGGGATGCTCCAGAGTCTGGGCTACACCCGATCCGCAATTATCATCAATCTCACGGAGGAATCGGTCTTCGCATCCGCATGCGGGGCATTGATCGGTGCTGCGTTGGGATTTGGATTTCTCAATGGTCTGGCGGTGCGTTTCTCGATGGGCGCCTTCGCGATCACAATCGATGCTCCGGTCTTGTTGATCGGCATCCTTGGAGGACTCTGTATTGGTTTGATCGGTGCGATCCCGCCCGCGATCCGATGTCTGAGACTCCCAATCCCCCAAGCACTCAAATCACATTAACACACTCAATGCGGTAGGCGCATTGAACAACTGGAGATTCATATGTATAAAGCACTCACACTCCTCGCATCCTCGGCGCTGTTGCTCACCGCCATCGGGTGTGATCAATCATCCTCACAGCAGTCCAATTCAGTGACCAAGACTGAAGCCGATCCAGCACCACACGCTTGGCTCCTGACGAGCGAGCCTGCCGGTGCGATCTCGATCACCGAAGCAAAGTCATCCGTAAAGGAAGGCGACACCGTTGTCATCAAAGGCCGGATCGGAGGGCGTCATAAACCCATGAACGCATCGAGTCCAGTCTTTACCATCGTTGATCTCGAGCTCCCGTACTGCGGTCAGAACGCCGATGATGGTTGCCCAACGCCCTGGGACTACTGCTGCGAAACCCCAGAAACCATCGGCAACAACTCCGCGACGGTGCAGGTGGTTGGCGACGGGGAAATCAACCCCACCTCAGCCGGACTCGAGCCGCTGGATGTGGTCATCCTAGTCGGAACAGTCGGACCACGGCCCAATGATCAGGTTCTCACGATTCAAGCGACCGGTGTCTATCCCTCCGACGGCTGACTCCGGTCACCAGATGCAAGACACTCCGCGATGGTTCTGTGCACCAGCTTCGCTGCAGTGAAATCACTCGCGTGGTGCGCTGGGTTCGGACACAGTTCAACCACATCAAATCCCACAATGTGGGATGAGCGTGCGATCAACTGGATGAGTCGGTTCACGGTCTGCCAATCCAATCCGCCGGGCTCAGGGGTTCCGGTGGACGGGATAATTGATGGATCGAACGCGTCCAGATCGATGGTCAGATACACATGACTCGTCAGCTGACCAATCACGCGCTCCATCCATAAGTCGTTGGGTGCAGCAAGGATGCTGTGGGCGTAGTAGATCCGGTCCGGGTCAGTCGAGTCCAGCTCACTCCGGTCCATCGATCGAATCCCGATCTGGATGATCGGTGCGAACTCGCGTGCACGCGCCATGACACACGCATGATTGTGTGTCGATCCCATGTAGCATTCTCGCGTATCCGCATGAGCATCGATCTGCACAATTGTCAGCGACTCGTGCCGCGAAGCGGCGGCCTCGAAAGCCCCGATCGAAACTGAGTGTTCTCCTCCAAGCACAACTGGTATCTGCCCGCGATCCATCGCCTCGCCCACCCGAGCGTTGACCATTGGTGCAAGATGGATCGGATCAGCATCATCGCAATGAATCGGTTCTTGCGTATGGATGCCTTTCTGATGCGGTTCACTGTGTGTCTGGATATCAAACCACTCAACCTGTGACGACGCTTCGATGATCGCCGATGGTCCATGATCAGAGCCCTTCTGGTAGGTCGAGGTGAGGTCATACGGCACAGGGATGATGCACACCGAAGCAGTATCCGGGTTCGAGAACTCGTCAGGGATGTCGAGGAAGATACTCATGGATCAGCTCAGTAAGATTCGGGGATTGAATCGAGATAGGTGTACCCGTCCAGACCTGATTCATAGAAATGACGCATTACACGAGCCTCCGCTACACTGATCGACCCCGATCGGACACTCGCTTCACACTCGCGTTCGAGTGTCCGCGCGAGATCTTTCGCGTCATACTGGACATACGAGAGCACCTGCCGGATGGAGTCGCCACGGATGAGCTCTTCTATATTCCAACCCTGCTCATCGAGCGAGATATGCACGGTGTGTGCATCGCCGAAGAGATTGTGGAGATCGCCGAGCGTCTCTTGGTAGGCGCCGACCAAGAACGCGGCCATCGTGTAGTCATCCCCGGGTTGCAACGCATGGACCGGGAGGGTTGATCCGACGCCTCCGTCGGGATTCAGATAGTCCCTGATTTTCCCGTCTGAGTCACATGTGATGTCCGAGAGGATCGCTCTGCGATCGGGCTGCTCATCGAGCCGGCAGATCGGCATGATCGGAAAGAACTGATCGATCGCCCACGAATCAGGGAGTGACTGAAAGATCGAGAAGTTACAGAAAAACACCTCGCTCATGAGTTCGTCGATGTCTTGAAGCTCGTCTGGAACCCGATCGAGTGCGGCGCAGGATTGCTGGATGAGCTCGCAGATTGTCCAGAAGAGCCGTTCAGAGGTCGCCCGCTGCTCAAGGGTCAGGAATCCGAGCGAGAACAGCGTCATCGCTTCGTCGCGTGCGCGGATCGCGTCGTGATAAGGGGCAACGAGATTGCTTGGGTCGGCATGCATATCCGCGAGCGTCGAATCCAGGTCCCGCAGCGGTTGCGGTGCTGTAGCCTCCACCTGACCATGTGTGATCCGCTGTCCGTCACCGGTCGTGATGATATCTGCTGGTCCTGAAGACCCAAGCACATCAAAGACCAGCACCGACGAGTATGCGGTCATCGCACGCCCGCACTCGGTCACAATGGTGGGGTGGTCCACACCCGAGGCATCACAGACCGATCGGATCCGGTACACCACATCCGACGCGTACTCGTCGAGCGAGTAGTTCATCGAGGATTCCTCGTTGGATCGCCCGCCCACATAGTCGACACCGAGCCCGCCACCGATGTCGATGTATTTGAGGTTCGCGCCGAGCCCGACCAGCTGTACATAGGTGTGCGTGAGTTCTGTGACGGTGGCTTTGATCGTGCTGATGTCTTGGTGCTGAGAGCCTGAGTGGCAGTGCAGCAGCTGCAGACAATCCAGCAGCCCATGCTCGCGGAGCATCTCAACAGCACGCAGCAACTCGGTCGTTGTGAGCCCGAACTTGCTCTTGGTCCCAGTGGATTCTTCCCATCTGCCCGATCCCGAAGCGACGATCTTGACGCGGATACCGATCGGGGGACGCACCTCGTACCGCTCAGCGGTCGAGATAATCTGCTCGAGCTCCGAGTGGTTCTCGATGACCGGGACGATCCGGCGCCCGAGCTTGTGGGCAAGGATCACCGCTTCGATGTACTGCGCATCTTTGAACCCGTTGCACACAATCAACTGCTTCGGGTCAGACGCGGTCATCGCCATGACTGCGAGGAGTTCGGGTTTCGAGCCCACCTCCATACCGAACCCGAGCTCGTGCCCGTAGCGAGCGATCTCGCTGACGATCTGGTGCTGTTGGTTAACCTTGATCGGGTAGACCGCTTGGTAAGACCCGTAGTACTCGTTGTCCTTGATCGAACGCTGGAACGCATCATTGATGGATCGGAGCCGATGCCCGATCAGGTCGCTGAAGCGGAGCAGCACAGGGGTATTGATGTCCCGTTCACGCAGCCCAATGACGAGTTCATAGAGATCGACCTTCATTCCGCAGGGACCCATCGGTGAAATCTCGACATGACCAAGCTCACTGATCCCCGCGTACCCGGCGCCCCAGTCATCAATGCGATACATATCCGCTGAATCTTGGATGGTCCAATCGTTGAGGTCCTGTTGGGTCACAGGGGAGGCAGACCTGTTCGTGGATGAGTGCGATGGTTGGGCGGATTTGAGCATCGAGAAGTATAGATTCGTCTCAAACTGGTTGATCCGGTATCGGTCTAGACTAATCACTCAAAATCTCGCACAACCCACACGCTCGATCACACAGGGAGCTCCCGAGATGTCCATCCGATCCTTCATGGAAGAACATTACAGGCACTTCAATGCCGCCGCCACGCTCGACGCTGCCAAGGGGTACAGCCAGCACCTCGAATCGGGTGGGAAGATGCTGATTTCGCTTGCCGGTGCGATGAGCACCGCTGAGTTGGGGAGGTCCCTCGCGCAGATGATCCGGCAAGGGAAAGTCCACGCCATCTCGTGCACCGGTGCGAATCTTGAAGAGGATGTATTCAATCTCGTCGCGCACGATCACTATGAGCGGATCCCCAACTATCGGGATCTGACCCCCGAAGACGAGCAGGCGCTGCTCGATCGTGGGCTCAACCGTGTGACGGATACCTGCATCCCCGAGGAGGAAGCGTTCCGTGTTCTCGAACAGAGACTGCTCGACCTCTGGGTGACCGATGAGAGCAACGGGCTCCGTCGTTTCCCACACGAGTATTTCTATGAGCTCCTGCTCTCCGGACAACTCGAGCAACACTACCAGGCTGATCCGAAAAACTCTTGGCTCCTCGCGGCCGCGCAACACAACCTCCCGGTCGTGGTCCCGGGATGGGAAGATTCGACCTGCGGCAACATCTTTGCGGCGCATGTCCTGACCGGTGAGATCTCTAGCCCAACCATTGTCAAATCCGGTATCGAGTACATGACCTCGTTCATCGATTGGTACAAGAACGCGTCATCCGACTCAAGCGTGGGCTTCTTCCAGATCGGTGGCGGCATCGCGGGAGACTTTCCCATTTGTGCGGTCCCCCTGATCAGACAAGACCTCCGAGAGGATGTTCCGCTGTGGGGATACTTCTGCCAGATATCAGATTCGACCACAAGCTATGGGTCATACTCCGGCGCAGTGCCCAACGAAAAGATTACATGGGAGAAACTCGGAGTTGAAACCCCAAAGTACATCATCGAATCGGATGCGACCATCGTCGCCCCGCTCATCTTTGGATATGTGCTCAACTATTAAATCCCAATATTCGCACTGTCTTGATCTATGATAGAATAGAGGTTCGTTTCAGGATCATGTCAAGTTTCGACCAATGAATCAATCAGACCCAATCCCGACCGCCGGCTGGCGTGAACGAATCGACCTCCCGGACTGGGGGCTGCGCCGAGTCCGGGCGAAACTCGATACCGGTGCTCGTACCAGTGCGATCGATGTCGCGCAGATCGAAATGATCAATGAGCAAGAAGTCCGGTTCGAGGTGGTCTACCGCGAGCAACCCCGAAAGACACGCTGGGTCACCGCAAAGATTGCTCGGGTGACCAAAGTCAAACCAAGCAACGGGCAAGTCCAAGATCGAGTGATCTGCCTGACGACCATCACCATCGGTGATCAGACCTTTGAGACGGAGATCGGACTTGTCTGTCGGAAGGGGATGCTCTGCAGGATGCTGATCGGTCGATCGACGCTCGCGGGTCACTTCCAGGTCGACTCGTCCCGCAAGTACATCGTCTCCCGCAAAAAGAACCCCAAATCCAGAGAGACTACCCCATGAAGCTCGGCATACTTTCTACCGCGCCGCGATGTTACAGCTCGCGCCGATTTAAACAAGCCGCTGAGGAGCGGGGTCACAAGGTCAAGATCCTCAACACCCTCCGCTTTACACTCGAGCTTGAAGAAGGCGAGCCCGATCTGTACTTCCGCTCAAAGGTGCTCAGCGAATACGACGCGATCCTCCCCAGAATCGGCGCATCGATCACCTACTTCGGGACAGCGGTTGTTCGCCAGTTTGAGCAGATGGATGTGTACACTCCAAACACCGCCAACGGCATCACCAACTCACGCGACAAGCTCCGCTCGATGCAGATCCTGAGCAGACACTCGATCGGGATCCCGCACACAACCTTTGTTCGTGATCGAGCGGATGTGCTGCCCGCAATTGCGCGGCTGGGTGGGGCTCCGGTCGTGATCAAAATCCTCGAAGGGACCCAGGGGGTTGGCGTGATCCTCGCGGAAACCACCAAAGTCGCCGAAGGGATCATCGAGACCCTCCAGAACGCGAAGCAGAATGTCCTTGTCCAGAAGTTTGTGAAGGAGAGCAAAGGGAAAGACATCCGAGCATTCGTCGTTGGGGACACAGTGGTCGCGGCGATGCGTCGAGTCGCACAAGGCGACGAGTTCCGGTCAAATGTCCATCGTGGAGGGCTCACCGAATCGGTCAAACTCTCACCTGAGTACGAGGAAACGGCGGTGCGAGCCGCTCAGATCATGGGTCTGCGTGTCGCGGGGGTGGACATGC
>JAEPQP010000004.1 GCA_017640485.1 Phycisphaerales bacterium
GGGGCGCTGCTCGAGGAGGAACTCGAGCGGATGGCGTACGGCGGGGTGGAGTCTTGGGAGGTTGAGGAGCCTCGCGAGCGGATCGGTGAGGCGCTCGAAGGGTGGTTCGCGAGCGGCTGGTTCTGGTCTGGACGGCTCTCAGAGTTGAGCGAGCGCGGGGGGGATATTGAGTCGTTGTGGTCGATGAGGGATTCATACTCGGTGATCACGGCTCGCGATCTTGAATCGGTGTTCGGGCGTTGGTATCGGGATGGGCGGCACTTCCGGATCGAGATTGTCGATGAGGAACGATGAGCGCGGCTTGCTCATGAAAAAACCCCTGCGTGTGCAGGGGTGTTTGTTTGGTTTTGGAGTGCGTGATTAGGCGGCTTGGCTGTTGGTGTTTGAAGGGGTGACACCTGAGAATGGGTTGAAGTTGAATGGGGTGTTGGATTCGGATTGGTTTGATTCTTGGTTCCACCAGTTGAATCCGAATGGGGTTGGTGATTGGCCGAAGAATGCGGCTGGGGAGTTGAACCAGTTCCATGCCGGGGTGGATTGGTTCCAGAATGGGTTGAAGCTGTTGAACGGCGAGAAGCCTGCGAAGGCGTCGAAACCGCCGAAGCTGTTGAAGCTTGGTGCGAAGTTTGAGCCGAAGCCGTTTCCGAAGCTGTTGTTGAATCCGCTCCCGAATCCGAAACCTGAACCGAAACCGGTGCTTGGGTTGAAGCCGTTGAACGGGGTGTTCCAGTTCCATGCTTGGTTGAAGCTTGGTGACCATCCTTGGTTCCACGATTGATTCCACTGCTGGTTCCATGATGGGTTCCAGGCGGTGTTCCATGGCTGATTCCATCCTTGGTTCCATGACTGGTTCCATGGGGTGGAGAATCCGTCTTGGAATGAAGGTGATGAGTTGAAGCCGTTGAATGCGAATGGTGCGTTGAACATGTGGTTGCCCTTTGGTTTGGGAGTTGGTTTGGAGATCGCGCATGCGATCAGTGGTGAAGTGATCGGCGAGGTTGCGAGGGGAGTTTGGTGCGATCCACCTATTGCGGGTCGGATTCGAGCGCGATGGAAGGGGTGGTTTGCGTCCGGCGCGTTATCTGCGCTGGACTTGGTTTGTGAGGATTAGTTGGAAGGACGCGTGTAGGTGGCTTTGCAGTTCGGCGCTTCGGTGATGGTGACGGAGTGGACCTGAGCGTGTGGGGAGAGTGATGCGTCGAGGCGGCCGGCGAGTTCGTCAGCGATGTGTTTGGCGATGAGTTCGGCGGTGGGGTTGAGCGAATCGAAGGGAGGGGTGTCGTTGAGGTTCTGGTTGGTGAAGGGATGGCAGATGTCGATGAGTTGTGCTTGGACGGTGTGGAAGTCGCAGAGGAGGCCGTCGTCATCGAGGGTTTGTCCGGCGATGGTCGCGGTGGTGACGAAGTTGTGGCCGTGGATGGGTTCGTCAGCGCCGAGGATGTGGAGGGCGTGGGCGGCGCAGAACTCGTGGGTGACTTGGATGGTGAACATGGGGGATGTTAGGAATCAGGAGTGGTTGATGTGTTTGGGTGGGTCTTGGACCAGGTGGCGAGTGAGCGGAAGGCCATGGCGGCGATGATGGCGTTGGCGACGACGCCTGCGGCGGATTGGGCGATGAGGTTGAAGGCGATCCAGCAGAGGGATGCGAGGGCGGCGTAGACGAAGCCGTCTTTTTTGTGCTTTCCGAGTCGGTACATGGAGAGGAACATGAAGACGGCGGCGGCCCAGTCGAGGCCGTAGTAGGAGAAGAGGAAGTTGTGGATGTATTCAGGCATAGGGGGAAGGGTAGGGGGGGAGACGGCTAGAGTGGTGGAGTTGAAAAAGGAGTGTTTGCGATGGGTGATTCGCCTTTGATTTTGGGTGTGAGTGGGTTGCGTGGGATTGTGGGGGAGAGTCTGACTCCTGAGGTGGCGGTGCGGTATGCGGCGGCGTTTGGGACATGGTTACAAAGCCGAGGGTTCGCTGATACTGCTGTTGTTGCTCGCGATGGTCGTGCGGGCGGGGAAGTTATCTATCATGCGGCAATATCCGGGTTGCTGAGTGTTGGACTGAATGTGCGTGCCATAGATACTGTGATGACCCCAACTGCTGGGGTTGATATCGAGCCGTTCGCTCCTGGGGCGATCGTGGTCACAGCGAGTCACAATCCTGCTGAATGGAACGGATTGAAGTGTTTGGTCTGCGACGAGGAGGAGCAGTTAGGGCGGGCACCAACTGCAGAAGAAGCGAATCAGATTATTTCTTTGTTCAATGATGGTGCAATCGAGTATGTGACTGCGGACGAGCTAGGCGAAGTTGCACTGCTGGGCTCTGAATCAGCGAATAAGTTCCACTGCGATGTTGTTCGATCAAGATACTCAGCTCTTGTTGGTGACACTGTGGGCGAACTCGCGGCACATCAGATGAGGATTGTGCTTGACTCTGTGAATGCTTCGGGTTCTGTTGCTGCTGAATCATTGCTTCGATCGTTGGGATCGAATGTATTGCAGTTGGCTGGAGACAGGAGTGGTGTCTTCCCGCATACCCCTGAACCGACAAAGGAGAATCTTTCGGGTGAGGGGGGGTTGTGTGATGTCGTGCCTGGGGTGAAAGCGGATGTCGGATTTGCACAGGATCCGGATGCGGATCGGTTGGCGATTGTGGATGAACGCGGCGAGTACATCGGGGAGGAGTACACGCTGGTCTTGTGTGCGATGGCGTTGATGGAGGCGCGGGCGGGGGATGATGATGGTGAAGATCGAGGTAAGCCTGTGTTTGTGGTGAATCTTTCGACTTCGCGGATGATTGATGATGTCGCGGCGCACTACGGCGGAGAGGTTGTGCGTTCGGCGGTGGGGGAGGCGAATGTGGTTGAGATCATGAAGTCGCTCAAGGCGCAGGGTCGGTATGTGGTGTTTGGGGGTGAGGGGAACGGCGGGGTGATCTGGCCTGAGGTGACTTATGTGCGGGATTCGCTTTCGGGTATGGCGCTTGTGTTGTCGCTGATGGCGCGGACGGGGAAGTCGGTGAGCAAGCTGGTTGAGATGGTGAACTCTTTTGGGCCTACGGATGAGGTGAAGGCGAATGGGTACACGATCCTGAAGGCGAAGTCGGATCTGGCGAGCAAGGCGGATGCGGTGCCTGTGGTGGAGCATCTGAATGGGGTGTATGGATCTCAGGATGGCTGCCGGGTGGATCTTCAGGATGGGATCCGGATTGATTGGGACGAGCGTGGGGTGTGGGCGCATGTGCGGGCGAGCAATACGGAGCCGATCATGCGGGTGATTGTGGAGGCGCCGAGCAGGGCGGAGGCGGAGCGTGTGGCGGGGGAGATTGATGGGCATATACTGGGGGCATGAGTGAAGCTATGACTGAGTACGAGATCGGGTCGCGGGTGCGGGTTTCTCAGCAGGTGATGCTGCATGATTCGGCGCAGGTGACGACTGTCGAGGGTATTGTGCTGCGGGTGGGTCAGCAGAAGACGGGGTCGTGGTTCGCTCATGGGCGGGATAAGAAGCTGTGGCTCGATCGGCTTGAGCTTCGCAAGGACGACGGCGAGCTGGTGGTGGTGAATCTGGATCAGCACTCGCGGGTCGATGTGATTGGGTAAGTTGAGGGCACGGCTTGCCGAAGACGGTCAAGCCGTGGCACCCGTAATCTGAACATTGAGTTGATTTGAGCAGCGGTTCTGAGCGGACCGCTGTTTTTGTGCGCACAGGTGTGCAGCGTTTTTTGGCGCATTCTCAGAATTCCAAAACTTTTTTCGGGCTTTGTTTTCAGTGGTTTGCGCGCTTCGGAGGTCGCGGGCGTATGGGATCAGCGATGAGGTCGATTACCAGAAGCAGGAACGGATGCGTGAGCTGCTCCGCGATCTGGAGAACTGTGTGATCAATGGCGTTGCGCCTTCGAGTGATCAGCAGGGGTCGGGGACGGTCCGGCGGTCGATGAATGGGTTGATCCACTCGATGAGCACGAACCTGTTTGAGCCTGGGGTTGGTGCGATCCCAGATGGTGAGGGCGCGGGCGATGAGCTGAGCGAGGTGGTGCTCAATGCGGCGCTGAAGCAGATCTGGGATCAGTCGAGCGGCGGTGTGGACACGATTGTTGTTGGCGGGGCGCAGAAGCGGAAGATCAACGCGTTTGCGAGCGGGAGTCGAGCGTATCTGCCGGATGATCAGACCTACTCGGACATGATCAGTGTGTACGAGAGTGACTTTGGGGTGTGCCGGGTGATTCTGTCGCGCTGGGTCCCAAGCGACACGGTGATGCTGCTGGATTCGTCGCGGATTTCGGTGATGCCGATGCAGGGGCGGAGTTTCCATTACAAGCCTTTGGCGGCGACGGGGGATTCTGTTTCGGGTCAGGTCATCGGTGAGTACACGGCGGAGATCAAGAACGAGAATGCGCACGGATTGATCAGCGGTCTTGCTGTTTGATCCGAGCGATGTGTGATTGCGGGGTTCTGGTGGGGGCTAGGACGCTCGGGGCGGGTGGAGACACCCGCTCCGGGTTTCAAGATGGATTGGACTGATTGGGTTCTGTGTTGGGAGGTTGGGTATGTTTGCGCGTGATCGGGATTTGGTGGTTTTGGAGCCTGGGTTGTATCGGGATGTGAAGTGGAACGGGCAGCGGTTGCTCAGCGGGGTGGGTGATCTCGACGGGACGACGCTGACGCTGTTGACCGGGTCGTTTACGGAGAGCGGGATCGGTGCGGGGCATGTGGTGCTGATTGATTCGACGCCGATGGAAGTGGTGAGCGTGGAGAGCGCGACGAGTGCGACGGTTTCGATCATGCGCGGGGATCCGGAATCGGTCGCGGTTGGTGGGAAGGATGTGGTCGCGGCGGTGGTGGAGGTGTTTACCTTTGAGCCTCAGATCGCGATCGTGCATCGTCAAGTGCTGTCGATGGTGGGGATCGATGTGGATGATGCTGATGGATTGGGAGAGTCGGCGGTGACGAATCCTGGCGCGATGGTGGTGCTCGAGGCGCTTGGTGCATTGCATCTGATCTATGCGTCGGCGGGCGCGCCAGGGCGTGGGGGCGAGGCGTTTCTTGATCGAGCGAAGGTGTTCCAGCAGCGGTTCTCGATGCAGCGCGGGCAGGTGACGGCGATGATTGATCTGGACGGCGATGGGATCGCGGAGACGCGGCGTCATCCGAACTCGTTTCTGCTTTCGAGAGGGTGAGGTGGGATGATGTTGGTGATTCGGCCTGCGAGGGTGAGGTTCGGGAGCGATGACTGGGACGATGTCCTGCGTGTTGCGATCGAGTCGTTGAGTGTTGAGGTTGCGGAGGAGTGGGATGACGAGGGACCGAACTTGATGTACGCGGACTCGACGCGGCGGAAGACGACGGTGCGCGTGATTCAGGAGCTCGACGGGGATGATCTGCTCGATCCGGAGATCGGGGACGAGGCGACGCTGCATGTGGAAGTGGATCGAGGAAATGATTCGGATGCTCGGGTGGTGTCGTGCACAGCGATGGTGCAGTCGGTGTCGTATTCGCTTTCTGGATCGCGCTCGTCGAGGGAGATCCGTTTGATTGCGGTGTCGTCGCGTGGGGATGTTGAGCCTGTGAATGTGGTTGGGGGTTGATGATGGCTTCGTCGTTTAAGGGATTGAACTTATTTGGATCGGGTGGTCATCGGTTTGTGAATCGCAGGCGTGGTCGTCGGGTGGTGTCAAATGCTTCGGCGCAGGGGGATCCGGTGGTGCCTGGGACCTTTGAGTCGGGAGACTGGGAGGTTTGGGTCGAGGTGCGCGGGCGATTGGTCGCGGGCTCGGACTCGTCGTTGTGGGTGCTTCGGGATGCGATCCTCGCGCAGGCGGCGTTCGGGGTTTCTGAGGGGACACTGATCGACGAGCACGGGCATCAGTGGGTGGACATGAAACTGCTGTCGTACGAGGAGACGGGTCCGACCCAGCGGGGGCGGGATGTCTCGGTTGGGTATGTGGTGGTCTTCGGTCAGCTGTCGGGTGTGCTTTGATTGGAGGTGGAGTATGGAGACTGAGGTGATCGGGGCGTTGACGCAGTTCGGGGTTGCGGGGATGGTGTGCGCGATGTGGCTGATCGAGCGGAGGGCGTCTGCGAAGATGGAGCAACAGATCAACGAGACGCACGCGAAGCTGATCAGTCAGATCGATGAGCGGGCGGCGCTGATCGAGGTGATCCGCGAGAATACGAGGGCGCTGTCGATGTTGGAGGCGGGTCAGCGGGGATTGCTCGATGCGCTGTCAGGACGCGGGGTCAAGGCATAGACTGGAGTATGCGGAATGACGCGATCAGAGTGTTTCTGGCTGCAGGCGTACTGGGTGCGATTACTCTGAGTGCGGGATGCAACCGTGTGGTCAGTATCCGCGAGGAAGTGACGGAGGCGGATGATGGGATGGTCCGTCCAGGGCCGTTTGCTCCATCAGAGATGCGGATTCATCCGCTGACGCATGTGGAATCGGTGGGGGATGTGAAGCGGATCGTGCTGCACATGGAGCTCCGCGATGGGTGGGGCGACACGGTCAAGGGCATCGGCGCGATGAGCATTCAGCTCGGACGATCTGGATCGGCGTCGATCGGTCAGAGCGGGACACGCTGGGACATTGATCTGCGTGACTTTGAGACCAATGTTTCCTACTTTGATTCGGTGACGCGGACCTACCGGTTTGTGCTTTCGGGGCTCCCCGATTGGTTCACGGCTGATGGGCGCGGGCGGTTGCGGGTGCAGTACCGGACCGGTCGGACTGATGGCTCGATCGAATCGATGCAGGACGACTTCCAGCTGCTTGACATCAAGAACGAGGGCTGAGTCTGGTTCTTGGATGATCAGTCGATCATGTTGAGCTGGCGGTATTTTTCGCGGTAAGTGTCGCGGAGTTCGGTTTGTTTGTTAGTGAGATCGATCGAGCGGCCTTGGATGTAGGCTGCTTCGACGAGGGTGGTGGTTTCGAGGATGTTGCCATCGGTGACGATGAGGGTGGCGTATTTACCGGGTTCGATGGAACCGATGAGGTGATCGACGCCGAGGATCTGCGCGGCTCCGAGAGTGATGCCGTGGAGTGCGGCTTCTTGGGAGAGCCCGTGGGCGACGGCGATCGCGGCGGCGTCGGGGAGGTTGCGTTCGTGTCCGAAGCGGGAGGACATGGTGAGTGACCAGCGGACGCCGGCGTCGTTGAGTTTCTTTGGGAGGGTGTAGCGCGCGTCGTAGGGCGCGTCGGCTCGTTTGGGGAAGGTGTAGGTGCCTCCGATGATGACGGGGGTGTTGGTAGAGGTGAGCAGGTCGGTGCAGAGGTATGCGTCGCGGCCGCCGACGATGATTGGTTTGAGGTTGTGCTTGAGCGCCCAGTTGATGGATTTGGTGATCTGCTCGTAGGTGTTGGCTCGCATGAAGACCGGATTCTGTTCGTTGTTGTCGCTCTGGTCTGGGAGGACGGTGGTGATGGCTTCGAGGCGTTGATCGATCTCGTTGTGGGCTTGGGAGTACGCGAGCGCCTGGGCGAAGATCTTGTCGAGTCGATCGATGTTGTTGTCGTTGAGCGAGATGATGAGTCCCGCGTCGCGGGAGATCGCGAGGTCTTCGGTGGTCCATCCGTCTGTCGAAATAACCGATGCGCGGCCTGGGATAGTTCCTCCGGTTACGGCGACGCCTGCGGTGAGGATCCCGTTGGTCCGAGCGACTGGGATGACGGTGGAGTCCGGGTTGACGGCGACATACGCGCGGACTTCAGGGGTCATGTCTCCGACTTCGTTGTGGTCGCGGGTGGCGCGGACGGCGGAGACTTCCTCGAGACCCAGAATGGTGACGGAATCGATGAGTCCTGGATAGATGTGCTTACCGCTTAGATCGATGATCTGCGTGTTCTCGGAGAGTGAGATCCGGGGCATGATCTCGTCGGCTCTCCCGACCATTCCGATCTTGCCTTCGTTGATCGAGACCAGGGCGTTCTCGATGGTTTCGCCTGAGATTGTGTGGGCTGTGGCGCCGACGAGGATCACAGGATTCTCCTGCGGCGGAGCGGAGGGTGCGAGGTCCTGCGCGTGAGCGATTGCGGAGATTGAAACGGTGCATGCTGCGGCGAATGTTGTGATGCGGTTCATGGTGTGTGCTTTCTGATCAATGGTTTCGGCTGATGATGTGAAGAGATGCTGGAGGTTTAGTAGTCGGTGCTCCATGCTGGGAGGAGCTGGCTGCAGCCGCAGTCGCCGCGGAGGTCTTGGTGGAAGTTCAGATGATCGTGATCGTGGCTGTGGTCGTGGTTGTGTTCATGATCGTGTTCGTCCTTGTCGGACTTGATCTTTGGTTTGCCGTCGGTGAGGACGAGCTGGATCAGTCGGGTGCGTTCGGTGTCGTTTGCCACTCGGAGCTTCTGGTCGTCTTCGAGCGAGAAGTATCGGCGTCCATCGACATAGGTTGCTTCGCATCGGGAGAGTGACGAGAGTGGTGATCCGGACCAGATGACGAGGTCCGCGTCTTTCCCGGCTTCGAGGGTTCCGACGCGATCGATGATGTCGAGCTGGATCGCGGGGTTGGTGGTCACAAACGCGAGCGCGTCTTGCTGGCTCATTTCGATCCCCGATGCTCTCGCGTACTTGAGTGCTTTGGCGGCTTCGACATGCATGCGCCGAGCGACATCATCGGAGTCGGAGTTGAATGAAGTCAGGAGCCCGACTTCGTGGTTGATGGGTCCGGCGTAGGGGATCGCGTCGGTGACTTCGACTTTGTAGGCCCACCAGTCTGAGAAGATGGATGCGCCGATGGCGTGTTCCTTGACGATCTCGGCGACCTTGTAGGTCTCAAGGCCGTGCTGGAAGGTACCGATCTTGAATCCGAACTCTTCGGCGAGGCGGCAGAGCATCAGGATCTCGTCTTGGCGGTAGGAGTGGCAGTGGATCAAGCGTTCGCCGGCGAGGATCTCGGCGAGGGCTTCGAGTTCGAGGTCGGTGTCTCCGGCGGCGGTTTTCATTCCACGCTCGGCGTACTCACGGGCTTTGGTGAAGCGGTCGCGCATGATGGTCTCGACGCCGAGTCTGGTTTGTGGATAGCGGGTGGTGTTGCGATCTCCCCAGTTGGATTGTTTGACATTCTCACCGAGCGCGAACTTGATGCCGGGTTTGGCGTCTTCCATGTACATGTCCTGAGGCTTGGCGGATCCCCAGCGGAGTTTGACGGTTTTGGATTGTCCTCCGATGGGGTTTGCGGAGCCGTGGAGGAGGAGGGAGGTGGTGAGCCCGCCTGCGAGTTCGCGGTAGAACCCGATGTATCCGGGATCGAGCGAGTCTTCGATGCGGACTTCGGAGGTCACGGCTTGTCCGGTTTCGTTGACTCCGAATCGGAAGAGTCCCGTGTGGGAGTGTGCGTCGATGAGACCCGGGGTGACATGCTTGCCTTGCGCGTCGATGGTGTGATCGACAGCGATGCGTGGGTATCCCCCGGTCCCGACGGAGTGGATCTTCCCATTGCGGATGATGATCCATGCGTCCTCGAGGATGCCGTCGTCGGACTGGGTCCAGATGGTTGCGTTGGTGATCAGCACGGAATCTTGTGGTGGGATTTCGGAGAGTGCGTACGGCCCGAATGGTGCGGGGGGAAGATCGGGGAGTTGATCGTCCGCGTCGTCTTCTTTTTCGTCCTCTGATTTGGTTGCGGTGACTTCGAACGCGGCTCCGTCTGCGCGGGTGCCGAGCCCCATCATCATGTCGTCATCGTTGGGCGCGGTCAGCGCGATGGAGAAATCACCCTCCATGCCGAAAGGGGTGTGATCGAAGGTGAAGTTGAGGGTCTTGTTCTTGATCTCGGATGATGACGCGGTCTGGGTGATGTCGTCGTCCCCTTCGACGTGCTCGATGATCGTGACCTTGTCCTTCGTGACTTTGAAGGTCAGGTTGAACTCATTTGCGAGTGTTGCGTCCCATGAGCCTTTGAAGGTGCTCATCGTTGTCTGCGGCTCGGTCGGGACGGCGGTCCATTGGACGAGGGTGTTGTCGGGCGCGATGGAGGTTCCCTTGAGCGATCCGTCGGGGAGGATGGTCGCGGAGGAGACATACGCGCCGACTTCGTCTTCTTCGTAATCGACGGTGAAGGAGATGGAATCCTTGGTCGCGGCGAACTTGCTTGCTTTGGTGGATGAACCCTCGGTGTGCTCCGTGATGGTCAGTGAGTCATCCTCGATGATCATGTTGATCGAGAAGCCCGACTCAGTGATGGTGACTTTCCAAGTCCCATCGAAGGTGGTGTTGGCCGGGTCGTTGATGTGGTGCTCTCGGCCGTCGATCCAAGTTTCGAGAATCTTGGCTTTGGCGTCTGGATCAAAGAGGTCGTCGGAGGTGACGACGAGGTTGGCGATATTGCCTTTCTTGATCTCGCCTTGGTTGTCGAGTTCGAGGATCTGCGCGGGATTGGTGGTGAGCATCGCGAGTGCGTCGCTTGCTGGGAGTCCCTTCTTGATCGCGGTCTTGAGGTTGCTGAAGAATTTTTCGTCCTTGCGGAGTTTGCTGGTCGTGAGCGCCACGGTGAGTCCGGAGTTGCTGAGCCAGCGGGCGTTTGCTGGGGCGCGTTCCCAGTGCTGGAGAGCCGCGAGCGAGACGGAGTCCGCGTCGTCCACGGTCCAGACATCGGGGTCGTCCGGGAAGGTCAGCGGGGTGACAACCGGGAATCCCATGGAAATGAGGGCTTGGAGCCTGCGGTGCTCGGTTCCGGCGCCGATGATGACGAGATCCTTGTGTCCGAACTCCTGAGCGAGTTTCCCGGCGAGGTTGGCTTCGAGTTCATGCGAGGTGTCGTAGAAAAGGGTGGTGGCCTTCGGGGTGATGTGTGCGAGGCATGATGGCCCGGCGTCTTTCCGATCGAGTGATTCTGCATCTCGGAACGACTGGCGCATCAGCGAGATCACGCCCATGTGGCTGGTGGGGTAGGTGCCCGCTTGCCAGTTGCTGCGATCGAAACCGAGCATCTGCCCTGCTTGGTGCTGGTACACGGGCGGGGTTCCGAGCGATGGGTCGGGGAGATCCGACGCGGTCGAGACAGTCGCGGTCCAGCCTCGGAAGACTCCGGAGTCTGGCGCGATCATCGCGGTGGTGAATCCCATCTCGCGGAGCGATTTGGCTTTGGAGTCTGGGAGGCCCGGTCCGGAGAGGACATCGCGCTGCGGCGTGACCAGCGAGTTCCAGTGGACACCTGCGGAGGTTGGGTCGATCTCCGGGGCATCGACCTCAACGAACGCATCGATGAACCCGGCGTAGATGTGCTGATCTGGATCGAGTTGGTGGATCTGGTATCCGGGTTTGATGCGGATGGTGTCGGCGGACTTGAACACGCCGACGATGGTGCCGTTCTCAATAAGGATCGCGGGATTGGATTCGGAGTCGTAGGTCTCGGTCGGTGACAGGTGGATGGTCGCGCCGATGAGGATGTGGCTCGAGGGTCGATCAACCGCCATGCCGTTGGGACGCGGTGCGAGCGGGTCGGCAGCGCTGGTGGCGAGTGTTGAGGTCAGGGCGATAGCGGTGAGTGTGAGCGCGGCGGATACTGATTTCATTGAAAGAGACTCCTTGGGAATCAGATGGTACCAAATCACCCCCCTCGAGTGGCAGAGAATCTGCGGATCGGGGTATGAAAAACCCGCTCGGGAGTGAGCGGGCTGCGGTTCATTCTGAAAACTGAGTATCGAAGGGTTTATCGACGACGGCGGATCGCGGTCAGGGCGCCGAGTCCGAGCAGCGCTGCGGATCCGGGTGCTGGGATGACCTCGACAACGATCGCGGATTTCGCGAGGAAGTTGCCGGTAGCATCGCGGAGTTCGAGTTCGATGTCGTACTCGCCCAGCGCGTCTGGATCGAACGCGATGTGTCCCGAAGCATCGATGATGAAGGGGATGGAGGTGCCCCAGAAACCGAATCCGAGGTTCTGGCTGTCACCGCCTGCTGGGGTGGTGATCAGGTTCGCGGCGAGTGCGTTGGTGATGTCGAGGGTCACGAAGCTCTGTGATCCGAATCCTGAGTCAAAGTCAACGGAGAGGAGGAGTTGGTAGTTGGTTGGGAGTGCGTCTTGTGGGAGCGCGAATGCGTAGTCGATGTTCCATGTTCCCAAGCCGTCGTTGCCTGGGGATCCGGCGTCGGCGAAGTAGCGGCCGTTGCCGTCCGTGGTGAGGTCACCGATAAAGCGTTCCTTTGCTTTGAGCCCGATTTCGTGGAGGGAGCCATCGTCGTAGCGAGCGATGTTGAAGTTGGTGTTCATGTTGCCGTCGCCGTAGGGCATCTCGGCACCGAAGCTGAGGAATGAATCTTCGTTGGTGACGGTGAATCCGCCTGCGGTTGCGTAGCCGGAGGTCAGGATAAGCGCACTGATGGCTGCAGTGGTGAGGTTCATTATTTGTCCCTTTCTGGGGTTCTCTCTGTTCTCAAATCTCTCTGCCCGCGTCCGGGCGTCTCGTAGACAGAGTGTATACGAGATTCGAACTGGACTGCATGAAAATCTCATGAAATCGGGTCTGAATTGTCGGTTCTGCCTCGCTACCGTCTGGGCTTACCCATACACGCAGGAGCGAGCACATGGCGGATCTCATCAAAGGAAACGCGGTCATCGGTCAATCCGGTGGTCCCACAGCGGTCATCAACCAGTCGCTCGTCGGCGTGATCGAGGGGCTCCGCTCGCAGGGCGCTGGAACCAGCGGGAACCCCATCAAGAAGGTTCTCGGGATGCGCCACGGCGTGACGGGGCTGATCAATGACGATCTCTATGACCTGACCGATTACCCGCATGATCGATTGCAGATCCTCGCGCAGACTCCGAGTGCCGGACTGGGATCCACACGCGATAAACCAGACGCGGCGTACTGCGAGAAGATCTTCGAGGCGTGTCAGAAGCATGACATCCGGTACTTCTTCTATATCGGTGGGAATGATTCGAGCGACACCTGCCGGATCGTGAACGAGCTGTCCAACGAGAAGGGCTATGAGCTCCGCTGCTTCCATATTCCCAAGACTGTGGACAACGACCTGATGATCAACGACCACACGCCGGGCTTCCCGAGCGCGGCGAGGTTTGTTGCCAAGGCGTGTATGGCGGACTTCCTCGACAACATCTCACTTCCCGGGATCAAGATCAATGTGATCATGGGGCGTCACGCGGGCTTCCTCACGGCGGCGTCGGCGCTGGCGCGCCGTGATGATCGTTATGAGCACGAGGGGGCTTCGACCGATGGGCCTCAGCTGATTTATCTACCCGAGGTGCCGTTTGAAACCGAGCGGTTTGTGGATGATGTCGCGACGATCTTTGATCGTCACGGGCGCTGCCACATCGCGGTCTCGGAAGGGATTGCTGATAAAGACGGCAACTCGATTGGTGGTCAGCTGATTAAAGACGGCCAGACCGATGCGCATGGCAATGTCCAGCTCTCGGGATCGGGCGCGCTGGGTGACGCGCTCTCGGATCTGCTCAAGAACCGTCTCAAACCAGTCGGGGGCAAGCAGGTCCGCGTTCGCGCCGATACCTTCGGGTATGTCCAGCGCTGTTTCCCGGACCAATCTCCAGTCGATATGAAAGAAGCACGCGGCGTTGGTCGCTACGCGGCGCGGCTCGCGACGAGCGGTGATCTGGATGGATCGGTCGCGATCATCCGGACCAGCCCGATCGGAGAGGGACAGCCGTACGCGTGCAAGTACGAGCGGATCGAGCTGCGTGATGTTGCCGCGAAGACCAAGCATATGCCTGAGGAGTTCATCCAGGGTCACAACAATGTGAGCCAGAAGTTCTTGGACTACTGCAGGCCGCTGGTTGGTGATCTGCCGTTGTACGAGCGGATCTGATCACCCACGCATCTCATTCGCGCGACTCATTCTCGCATGAGGGCAACGTTATATGGCTGCACGCGTGTGTTGAAGACCCCGGCAATCACCGCAGGGTCTGTATTGGCGATCTCTTGAGCTGAGTTCAGGTCTGGCGCTTCAAAGACCAGGATCCCGGTATGGGGTGGAGTTTGCGTCCGTCCGGCGAGGATGAGTGTGCCGTTGGAGTGGAGCTGCTTGTAGTACTCAAAGTGCGCCATCGCTGCTTTGGATTCTTCTGGTGTTGGATCGTCGGGCATCCCTTCGCGGGATGGAGTAAGGAAGCAGATGAACTGGTGCATAGCAAATGCTATCGGTGTTCTGAGGAGAATGTGCCGTCTTTGCAGATAGAAGCGGTGTTATCACACCAAATGAGGTCTTGGTGCAGGATCAGGATCCGCTCGCGCCGTCGTGTCAAAACTACGAAGTCTGAGGCACTACAGGCCTATTTTTGTAGATGATTCGTGATTCTTCAGGTATATTGGACTGCGGGGGTCTCAGGAGTATTCGCATGTTTGTGCAATGGATAGTTCGTCTTGGTCTGTTGTGTTTCTGTGCCGGTCATTCGTTGGCACAGGGACCCAGCGGCACTGTCTATGAGGGGACGCGGGTGGTCCGTGCACCGGAACGGTTGCGAGCTCCGGACTTTGATCCCAACAACTTCCGATGTATCTTGGTGGGTGATTCGCAGGTCGCGTCTCCAGCGGGGAACCGGTTGCGTCAAGCGATGCGTCGGTGGGACCTCCCGGTTTCGGGGACTTTCTTCGTCTCCGATTTCGGTTGGGCGGGTCAGCGTGTGGACATGGATGTGACGAGTATGCCAGCGATCCTGAGCCGGACAATCATCCTGCCGTTTCAGTGGTACGGGATCGGGCTCGAGGATTGGATGTCGCATCGCGGTCTTGAGTGGAGATTGAGCGGCGATGTCGATTCGCCGGAGACACCGATCGGTGTCTTTGTGCAAGAGATGGGTCCTTCGAATCAGTCGCCTTGGAATATGGACTGGATGAGTGGCGAGACCCTCGTGGCGCGGATCGCTGTGCGGACCACATCAATCGTGGTGCCTTTTGTGGAGACCCGAGCTGTGCGTAACGGTGTCGTTGATCCTGGATCCGCGACGATCCACGCGCTCTCCCCGGAGTATGGATACGCGATCATCGAGCAGGTGATCCCAGCGACCCCCGGTGTGACAGGCAGCGCCGGGGTTGCAGTTTATCTGCCAGACGGGGTGACCGAGCAGGATCTTATGGTCTTCCAGGTGCTCGGCGTGTCAATCATGCGGGTCGATCAGAGTCTTCGTCCGAAGAACGGCATGATCATCGGTGCGATGGCGAACCCCGGGTGGGGCTACGAAGATCATCTTGCAGTGTCCGATGTCAGCCGGCGAGCGCTCGTGGAGCTTGTCGATGCGAATACCCTCATGATCATGCTCGGACACAACTCCGAGCCCAATGACGGGCAGACTGTGTATGACCGACACCTGAATCTTCTGAATCGGTGGCATGCCGCCTTTGATAATGTCGGGATGCGTCGACCCGCTTTGGTGAATGTGGTACCTTGGCCGATCGGTATCGCGGGGGCTGAGCAACGGCTCTCTGAGACTGAGGATGCAATGCGACAGATCACCGACGAGTTCGGCGGAATGACGGTGTCGTTTGTCGAGTACTTCGGGAACACGGTTCCAGATATCTTTGATCTTGATCGATACAGACTCGATGGGATCCGAGTACACCCGCAGGATCAATCAACCGCTGAGCATCTCGCGGAGGATCTGGAGTCCATGATCTTCGGTGGGGGCATGCTCCGTGTTCAAGGTGCCGTAGGCCGCGAGAACCAGAAGGGGTCACTCAAGAGAGGCTTGCTGAAGCGATCGCCTTGATCGTGGGTTTATTCAAAAAACACCCCGCGACATTGCGGGGTGTTCTCTGGGCTGTTGAGTTCAAGACTGATCAGTCGCGTGTGTAGGTGATGGTCCCGGAGTGGAACCAGGTGCCGTCGGGCATCTTGTCGTAGAACTTGTCGGTCCATGTCCCGTCATCGCTCTTGTTGGTCACGATCTTCATCGGGTTGTCACCCATCGGGGTCGATGATGTGCCGTGCATGACGATGTCGCCGTCATTGTTTTTGTTCCCGGTCATGTAGGTGATCTTGGTGGACATGGAGTCGATCCAGACCGAGTTGTACTGGTCGTGTGCGTTGTCGTATCCCATGATGGAGTAGCCTTCGAAGGGCTGACCCATGAAGTCCATCTTGAAGTGCGACATGACATGACGACCATCAAGCAGCGACTTCACGGTCATCGTCGCGGGCGACTCGGTCGGCGGAGCGTCCGGCGACATGACGAAGCTGGTCTTTGCGTTCCAGTTGCCAACGGTTTCCATGAGCTCGGCGTGATGCTCGTTGGGGGTCGAGAGTTTCATCATCCCGGCCATCATGTCCTCGGGTGACATCTCCGCCATGTGTTCGTTTGCGGGCTCCTTGTCGTGATGCTTGTGCTCCGGACCAGCAGCGATCAGGACCGCGATCCCAGCGGTGACGAGCGAGCCTGAAGCGAACGCGATGAGTGAACTGGATTTCATTGGATGTCTCCTGTGTAGTGTGTGACTCTCGATCAGCAGGACCGAGCGGGTTTGCTCTAGTTTTGCATACTCTCGATCTGTTGTCACGGATATTATGGGAATAATACCGAAAATAATACAAACAAAAGTACGAAAATTGCCTAAGGATAGGGCTTTTGACCACTCTGATTCCCAATTCGTTTGGGGATCCAAATGCCAAGCGCATACTGAGGCGGGGCCATACACATATTCGTCATGCAATAGGAGAGACCAATGCTTGACCAACTTCTCAATGAACACAAAGACACACTGATCAATGCACTCACCAGCAAGCTGGGAGTCAGTGAAGATCAAGCCGGCGGATTTTTAGTCAAGCTCCTGCCGATGATCGAGCGATTCATGAGCGACGGCAAACTCGATGCGGGCGCACTCATGAAGGGTGATCTTTCAGCACTCAAGAACGGCCTTGATCTTGACATGCTCGGCGGTTTGCTCGGAGGGGGCAAAGACAAAGCTGAACAAGGAATCGACGCTATCGCGGAACCGATCTCCAAAGAGCTTGGCAATCTCGATAATCCGATGGAGTTGCTCGGTGGACTCCTTGGGGATGGAGGATCCGACGATCTGATGGAGAAAGCAAAGAAAGGGCTCGGCGGACTGCTGGGCTAAGCGATGAAATCAGAGCAATCGCAAGCACCCAGTCTCTACTGGGTGCTTTTTATTTGACAACCTTCACCCGTTCAGAAATCTCGAGTCCGAAAGATTCAAGGTGTGGGTACGACGCTTCGGAGTTGGTGATGAGTTTCAGGTTGCTGATGCCCAGGGCACGGAGGATCTGGGATCCGGTGCCGTATTCGACCATCTCGGGGGAGAGGGCTTCGGTGACGGCGTCTTCTTGATTGAGTTCGTGCGGGCGCGAGAGTCGGTCGGTCAGCGCGTCCCCGATGCCGTGGGGGCGGAGGTAGATGATGGCGCCTCGACCCGCGGCTTGGATCATCTTCATGGATCGACGCAGGGTTTGTCCTGTCGAGGATGTGGGGTCGGGGCTTGATCCGATGTCGTCGAAGATGTCTCCGAGCAGATCGCGCTTGTGGACGCGGACGAGCGTGGGCTTGCTGTTGGGGATCGGGTTGTGGTACTCGTCGAGCTTTCCGACATCGCCGACGGTGAGCGCAAGGTGGGGCATCGGATCGCTGGGGGCGCGGAACGCGACGAGGTTGAACTCTCCCAGCGGCGTGGTGATCGTCGTACCCTCGATCGGATCCATGCGCTCGACGATCGAGGACTTGGCGAGCCGGTACTCGATGATCTGCTTGATCGAGCACATCTTGATGGTGTGCTCTTTGCAGAACTCCGCGAGATCCGGGACGCGCATCATGCGTCCCTCTGGATGCACGATCTCGATCCCGACGCACCCGGGATTCAAACCCGCGAGTCTACAGAGATCGACGATGCCCTCGGTGTGTCCGACGCGGACGAGCACGCCGCCGTCGCGTGAGCGGAGCGGGTTGATGTGACCCGGGCGCACGAAGTCGGTGGGGACGGTGTTTGGGTCGATGAGCATCTGGATGGTCTTGGCGCGTTCATGGGCGCTGACGCCGGTCGTGAAGCCGTGCTTGGGATGACCGTCAACGGACACAGTCAACGGCGTCCCCCGCGCCGAGGTGTTCACAGCGGACTGCCCATGCAGATCCAATCGATCGCAGTCCGACTCGGGGAGCGAGACGAACATGTAACCCGATGCTTCTTTGAGCATGAACATGATCGCTTCGGGGGTGATGAACTGAGCCGGGAGGATGAGGTCCCCCTCGTTCTCGCGTGATTCATCGTCGGTGACAACGACCATGCGTCCGTTGCGGAGTTCGTGGAGGATGTCCTCGATGGGGGAGAATGCGTTGTCGAGGTCTGGATCGGGCATGGTGGGGATTGTAGTTGGCATATGCGACAATGGTAGAACGGGGCAAGGGGATTAGCCGTAGAGTGGGTAGTGGACTGAAAGGGATCATTCATGTTTATAGCAACAACAATCGTTCTCGCTTTGGGAACAGCGGCGGCTCCAGATTCTTCTATTTTGGATCAAGCTGTCTATGAGTGGAAGTATCCAACGAGGGTCGAGCTAGAGACTCCCGGGGGACCGCTGCCGTTTGTTATCGAGGTTGCCTCTCCAACATCTGGAACTCATGATTCGCACTTCAATCAACTGGTTGGATCAATGCCGATCCGTATCTCGAATGGACACGAGTTCATCATCAAAATCAATAGTGTTTCTGGAAGTGGCGGTGGGTACGACGGGTCCACCCGACACGGGAAGATTGAATTTCCTGAATACGATTCATTCTTGAGCGGCTCGGGTGATCGTGGTTGTGAGATTGTGGGGGATCTCGTCGAACGCATGCAAGTTGGCATATGGAGTAAGAAGCGTGGGGATACTTACGCGCAGTTGCCGTACCGGATGATCGAAGTGAAATCGGTTGATGACCGCTTTGAACCCATCGAGAGCAACGAAGAACTTGCGGAGTTCAATGGGCGTTGGTCAGTAGACTTTGATTCATCAAGTGATCTCGCAGTCGGCGAGTTCTTGGTCAATGAAAACCAGATCGCATCAGGTACCTTCATGACCACCACCGGTGATTACCGCTATCTTGCCGGTCGCGTTGACGGCAACCTCATGCGCCTCTCCACCTTCGACGGCGCCCACGCGTTCCTCTTCCACGCACGCATGCAAGACGACGGCACGATCGAAGGAGACTTCTGGTCGGGGAACTGGTACCACGACACCTGGACTGCAACGCGTGACGACGACGCGACACTGCCCGATGCGTTTGAACAAACAGTGATCGCGGATGAAGACGCGCTCGACGACATGGTCTTCAAGAACCTCCAAGGCGAGCCGACGCGAGTGCTTGATGTGCTGGACGAATCAAACGCGCCCGCTCGCATCATCGAGATCTTCGGGACCTGGTGTCCCAACTGCAGCGATGCGGGACGCGAGCTTGTTTCGCTGCGTGAGCAGTACGGCGACGATCTTGCGGTTGTCGGTCTTGCATTCGAGATCACGGAGGACTTCGACCGTTCGGTCCAGCAGGTTACGAGGCATCACGAGCACATCGGGACCGATTGGCCGATCCTGATCGCGGGGCTGAGCGATAAGAAGAAAGCGTCCGAAGCGCTCCCGGTGCTCGACAAGGTCCGCTCCTACCCGACGCTGATCTTCCTCGATCGGAACAACGAGGTCCAAGCGGTGTACTCGGGATTCAGCGGTCCGGCGACCGGGGATGCGTACACGAAACAACGCGAGCGATTCGAAGAACTTATTGAATCGATGATTGATTGAGAATTTACGACGGGCCGATTCGTGGAGTGCATCTGGTGTCGTATGAACACCATCACTTTCGTATTGGCCTCGTTGATTTTCGTACTCACATTGACCGGCTGCGCCACAACTCAGCAACTCAGCGAGGAGTTCACTCCCGAGCAGTACCATGCCGCGCTTGATGCGATTATGGAGTCGGATCAACGATACCGAACGGCAATATCTTGGGGGACGACCGATCCAGAAGAACTCGCGCGTCTCGAAGCGCTCGATGACGATGAGAGCATGGCGGAGTATGTACGGCGAAACAAAGAAGGCATCGAACTGGATCCCGAGGTTGAGCAATCCCTCTGGGACAAACAGATCCCGATCGACAAGAAAAACACGCGCGAACTCATGCGTCTGGTCGACGCGCACGGCTGGCCGACGCATGAAACCGCGGGTGAGGGTTTCGCGAGTCCTATCCCAGTGTTGATCCACATGACGATGGAAGACGCGGAGTGGGTGCTTCCGAAACTGTACACAGAGGTCATCGAAGGGCGCATGGATCCAGGGCCGTACGCGATGATCTACGATCGCAAGCAGCAGCACGATGGGAAGCCTCAGCTCTACGGCAAGATGCAAGCATTCGACTCCAAAACCATGTCGGTGCTCCCTCCAGCGATCGTGGATATCGATGAGACCAATCGAGCGCGTGCAAAGATCGGGATGGAGCCGCTGGAGGAGTATCGGATCACGAGCGCCGAAGTCGCGGCTGGGGGATGATTCTGATCTGAGTATGAATAACGAAAAACGCCTCGACGAGTTCTTCGTCGAGGCGTTGTTTGTGATGAGGTTAGGTGGATTTTCAGCGGCGACGACGCGCAGCGGTCATGCCACCCAACGCCAGGAGCATCATCGATCCTGGGGTCGGAATGGTGTTGTTCGCGTAGTGGAAGATGTTCTCCCAGACGATCGCGTTGTTGGTGCCTGGATCCATCGAGATGTTGTCACCAAAGTCGTCCCACGCGTCCATGTCGGTCAGGACGACTACGCGACCGAGCCCCCATTCGAGGACACCGATCGCTCCGCCGCCTGATGCATCGTGCGTGCCGATGATGTCGGCGCCGCCGGTGATCGTCGATGAGAACTGTTGGAGGAAGCTCGATGCGGATCCGCCAGGACCATCCCAGATCGGGTGGGCCGCGGACATAGAGACATTTGACGGCTCGCCTCCGACACCGATTGGAGCGGTTGCGACTGAAACGCCAAACGCGCTCAGGAGACTGTCAGAAGCAGGGTAGAAGTTGCCCCAGTCGCGTTGGATGACGAGCCCGCCACCAGCGCTGACGAAGCTCTGGATGTCGCTGATTTCTTGAGCCGAGAAATCGACATTCACTGTCCCGGTGTAGAGGGTGCTCCAGTTGTCATTGCTGACACCTTCGAAGCTGTTGGTGGTCCCGATCCCGAATCCAGCGTTGAGCAGGATATTGGTGGCGCTGTTCATGGAGTTGCTGGTGAGGTATCGGTTGTCGCCTGCTTCGCCTTCGTTCCCTGTGCGAGTGTCGTCGAGCGAGAGGATGTCACCGATGCTCACGCCACCGAGCGCGGTGGTGGATGCGAGCAGTCCGGCGAGAACGGCGAGTTTGGTTGTTGCATTCATGGGTGTTCCCTTTCGAGTGTGTGATGTATGCGCGTGTGAACGCCGCGCATCTCTCATGTGAAAGAGGTACTCCGATAAGGGAAAATGACCAATAAAAGTGCGGATTATGCAGCGAATTCTGATGTTTGATTGTGCTCTGTTCGGGAGTTCAGAGCAATGAGCCGCTGAGGATCAGGATCGCGAACGCGAAGTAAATCGTCAGTCCCGAGACATCCATCAGCGTTGCGACGAGCGGTGCTGAGGACGCCGCGGGATCGAGCCCGAGTCGATCGAGAACGAGCGGGAGCATGGATCCGATTAGCGTTCCCCAGATCACAATCAGGAACACGGAACATCCAACAGTGAGCGCGAGCGGGGAGGTGTGGTCCGTGTGCGTGAACCCGGAGATCGCCATGAGATGCACCGTCGCGGCGCCCATGACCCCGAGCACGGCTCCGAGCACCAGACCCGTCAGGATCTCTTTGCGCATGATGCGCCACCAGAGCCCGAGATGGACTTCCTCGACCGCGATCGCGCGCACGAGCAAGCTCGCGGCTTGCGTCCCGGTGTTCCCTCCAGACGCGATGATCAACGGCACGAACAACGCGAGCACGACCGCTTTATTGAGCTGCTCGTCGAACACACCCATCACCCCGATGCTCAAGAGTTGCAGGACGAACAGCCCGATCAACCACGACCCACGCTTGCGGACCATGTCCCTGACCGGCGTCGATGTATACGGCGAATCCAGCGCCTCCATACCACCAAGCTTCTGGACATCCTCCGTAAACTCTTCTTCGGCAACATCCGCGATGTCGTCGACCGTCACGATCCCGACGAGCAATCCCAGAGAGTCGACAACCGGGAGAGCCGTGCGGTTGTAGCGCGCCATGGCGCGGACCGCTTCTTCGCGATCGTCGAACGCGCTGAGCGCGACGAACTGGTCGTCCATGATCGAATCAATTGATGCGTCGGGATCTGCGAGCAGGAGCGTCCGGATGTGGAGGTCGTCGATGAGCGTGCCGTCCGGCGCGATGACGAAGACCCAGTGGACGGTTTCTGCGTCCTGGCCGTACTGCCGGATGTGGTTGAGCGATTGACCAACTGTCCAGTCCTTGCGGAGCCGGACATAGTCTGGGGTCATGAGTCGACCGACGCTGTCGGGGTCGTAGCCGAGGATCGCTTGGGTGATCCGTCTGTTCTCAGGGGTCAGGCGCTTGATGATCTGCGTCGCGATCTCGACCGGGAGTTCGTCGAGCACCGCGGCCCGGTCGTCGGGCTCGAGCGACTCAATCACGCGCGCAGAGCGTTGATCCCCGAGCACATCCAGGAGCGATTCCTGGATCGGGGACTCGAGCTCAGCGAAGACATCCGACGCCATCTGCCGGGGGAGGATCCGGAACACCAACCCTCCCTGCTCGAGTTCGAGCGATTCGATGAGGTCCGCAACATCCGCGGGCTCCAAGATCGACAGCGCATCGCGGACCTGGCGGTACTCTCCAGATTCGAGGAGTTCCAGGAGTTCGGGCTCAAGGAGTTGGATGGTTGGTGATTCCACTGGACCATGGTATCAGGATTCAGTCCCGATTGTGGTTCGAGAGCGATCAGTTTCGGAAGCGTCTGTGGCAGTCCTTGCACGAACGGGAGAACGCACGCAGCGATTCGAGCGCTTTGGTGTGGTCGTGTGTCTCGATATGAATCTCGAGCATACGAGCATGCTCTGTGCTTTGCGAGAACGCGCTCCGCATCTCTGGGGCGTATTCATTCAGTGAAGGCTGCATCTCGATGGTCCGCATCAGGTCGTACATCTGCCCGCTGACAGCGCTCGCCGAGAGATCGGGATGCTCTTGCGGAGTCTCAAAGCCATTCTCGGCAAGATCCAGCATCCGATCGTGCAGACGATCGAGCTGTCCCATCGCATCCAGAAACCCAGAAACCGGGGCGCGTTCTGGGAAGAGTCCCTGTTGTTGAAGCGTGGACTGATCCAGTGATTCAGCGGTTCGGGCTGCATCCCAGAGACCCGGATAGTTCAGCGAGGTCCCCGCGCGGGTCATGAACGATTCGGCTTGTGTGTTGGTGATGCGTCCGGCGCCGATCGCGCCGACGCATAGAGCCGCGGGACCACGATGCGTGCCGTGGTGGCAGTTGAGGAAGATCGGGTGCTCGAGCTGAGCGATCGCTTGAGCGAGTTGTTCGGCGCGCTGGTCGCTGATGCCGTCGTACCCGATCGGGTAGTGGACCACGCGGATCCCGAACCGCTCAGCGAGTTGTGCGTCCGGTGCGATCGCGTCGACGCTGATGACTGTTTTGATCCCCAGATCCGAGAGCTGCCGGTAGTGGTCCAGACTGCTGGGTTCGCTCCCCGAATACAAGGTCGGAACGAGGGTACGAAGATTCTTGATCTGTCCGGGGATGATCGCGTGCTTATGGGACGGAGCGTGAGTTGATCGACACGACGAGATAAGCGAGACCACGGCGAGAACGAATATTACCAGAATCAAACGCAGAGAGGGGATCATGGACCAGTATATTCAGCGGAGGCGCGCATACGATCTGTGCATGGTCTACCGAGTCTGCAAGAGCTTCGAGATCGAGAGCGGGCACATGCTCTCCAAACACCCCGGCCGGTGCAAATATCCGCATGGGCATTCCCGCCGCGTGGATCTGGTTATCGCGTCGGGTCATCTGGGGGATGGGGACATGGTCTGTGATTTCAAGTCCCTCAAGCTCGCTGTGGAGGAGTACATCGATTCCTACGACCACGCGCTGATGGTCAACTCCAACGACCCGATCCTGGACGAGCTGTCTACAGAGAACCAGACGCGTGTGATTGTCTGCGAGGACGAGGATCCCACGACGGAAGTCCTGGCGCGGCGCATCTACGAATATGTGTCAGCGCAGCTCACGAGCGGCGGTCGCTATACCGACGCGCACGGCAAAGAGTTCGTGCTCCCCGCTGGATTGACCCTCGAGCGGGTCCGCGTGACCGAGACATCGAGTTCCTGGGCAGAATACGGCATCTCGTAATCCAGCAGACCGGATTCCAAACAAGCTCGATGGAAGGCAATAGTCCCGCTTGGTCGGGCGTTGTTGTGTTGGAGAAGTACAATAAGGAGTCTCGTATGTCGTTCCGAAAATCTCACGCTCGTTCCATCGCTCTCTCAAGCCTGCTCGCGATCGCGGGAATCGCCGGGATCGCGCAGGGTTCAGAGATCGAGAGTTCCCCAGATGAACAACAGAAACACGCGATGTCCATGGCGATGGACCTCTCCATGGCGTTCGAGTACGCGAGCGAGACGATCGAATCCTCGGTGGTCCACATCATCACCGAGTCCCAGAACCGGCGCGGCTTTCGTCAACGCACGGGTCTGGGTTCTGGAGTGATCGCTGATGAGCGTGGGTACATCCTGACCAATGCTCATGTCGTGGAGGCAGGGAGCATCATCAGCGTGCGGCTCAGCGACGGCCGCGAGATGGAAGCGGAGTTGATTGGCACCTTCCCAGAGACCGATGTCGCGGTTCTGCGGATCGACGCCGAGGGATTGGTCCCGGCGGAGTTTGGTGACTCTGAAGCACTCCGCGTTGGTGAATGGGTGCTCGCGGTCGGATCACCCTTCGGGTTCCAGCAATCGGTGACAGCTGGTATTGTCAGCGCCAAGGGGCGCGGGTCCATGAGCATGAGTCCGGGTGAAGAACAACCCGGATTCCAGCGGTTCCAAGAGTTCATCCAGACCGACGCCGCGATCAATCCCGGAAACTCGGGCGGGCCGCTGGTGGACCTGCACGGGCGCGTCATCGGGATCAACACCGCGATCCTCTCGCGCTCGGGCGGGAATAACGGCCTTGGATTCGCGATCCCGATCGACATCGCGGGCGCCGTCATGAATCGCATTATCGAGAACGGACGCGTCGATCGCGGCTGGTTCGGGGTCGCGATGGAGGACCTCGCGCCGGTCGAAGCGTACACGCTGGGGATCGACGGCGGTGTCGTGCTCAGCAGGGTCTCTGAGGATGGCCCCGCCGAGAGTGCCGGGCTCCAAGCGGGTGACATTGTCGTTGCGCTCGGCGGACGCGCTACCGAGAACCGCGTCCGGATGGGCAACGCGATCATGCTCGCGCGTCCGGGTGAGCCGGTCGAAGTCGAGTACTACCGCGACGGGATCAAGCGGACCGCGCGCGCCAGACTCCAGGACAGGGACAAGCAGCGCGTGATGGCGTTCGGAGGCGCGTTCATCGAAGAGATCGGGGCCTCCATCATTCCCGACGAGAAGCGGTGGGAACGACGGGGACGCGTGATCGATCGCATCGAGGGGTTCAGCGTGTTCGAGGTCCAGCCCAGCTCGCCAGCAGAGCTCGCGGGTCTTGAACGCGGGGACTTCGTGTACGAGGTCGATGGACGCTCTTTCGAGGATGCGGACCAGCTCAACGGGTTCCTCTCAACAGCCAACTACGATCGCGGCGTGCGACTCAAGGTCATCCGAGGCAGCGCACGCGGATACATTGATCTGAAAAAATAGCCTCAGCTCTTCGCGTGCTTCGCTTTGAGTTTCTTGATCTTCGCGAGCAGCTTGGGGGTGCGGATCTGGAATCCCGCTTTGAGACGCGATCCTTGGAGCTCGGCGCGAGCCTTCCGGATTTCTTCTCGTGACGGATCGAGCGGGAGCAGCGCCATCGCGAGCCAGGTCCGGACCCGCTTGCGCGGCGAGTGCTTGAACGCCCAGAACATCAGCGAGAGGAAAATCAGCACGATCGCGATCGCGGCGATGATCGGTGCCGCGGGGGACCCGGTCTGCGTCCACGCGTAGTACCCGCTCGCGCCGATGATCAGCACCGCGATCAGGATCAGTAATCGAGCGAGCGGGGTGAGCCGCTCGAAGGTCTCCTCGTCGTAGAGACGAGCGAAGCAATAGAGCGAATGACGGATCATTTCCTCCCGCTGTCCCGCTTTGAGCTTGTCGTCTCTGCGAGCAGCTTCCATCGTCGAGCAGTCCTCGATGCGCTTGGACACAATCGGGAGCGTGGGCGGCTCGTAGGAATCGGAACTCTTGGGATCGGGGAGGATGTCGATCGGTCGTTCTTCGGTCGGTCGCTCGACTCGGCAGCCGCAGGTCGTGCAGGTGAGCTCATGGTGGGGGTGGCCGTGACGACCACGATCCATGCAGAGGAAGTAGCGTCGATGCTCGGCCTGGGAGAGTTTGAAACGACGCTCTTGCCGGCAGACCGGGCAGTAGTCGGAGGTGACCCCGATTGGGCGGATACGCAGCACCGTCGCACTGATCAGCGAGAAGGGCATACCGCACTATACCAGAAACCCTCTGATTGGTGGCAGTCAATCTTCAAGTTCGGTGACCTACCGTTGGATATGGCCACTGGGAACGCACAATTTTCAACGACAGGATCAGGCAAACCCGCCGTGGTTTTGCTGTCTGGTGGGCTGGATTCAACCACCGTCCTCGCGATCGCTCAAGAGCAGGGGTACGACTGCCACACCATCGCGTTCGACTATGGGCAGCGTCATCGAAACGAGCTCGACGCGAGCGCCAAGATCAGCTCCACGCTTGGAGCCCGCTCGCATCGGGTCTTCCCGATCGACATCGGTGCGTTCGGAGGATCCGCACTCACGGCTGACATTGAAGTGCCCAAGGGACGCGACGAATCCGAGATGACCGATATCCCGATCACCTATGTCCCGGCGCGGAACCTGGTCTTTCTCTCCATCGCAACAGCGCTCGCAGAGACGCTCGATGCGAAAGATATTTACCTCGGCGTCAACGCGGTGGACTATTCCGGATACCCGGATTGTCGTCCTGAGTTTATCGAGTCGTTTGCCGCAACCGCGAATCTCGCGACCAAGATGGGTGTGGAGAGTACAGATGAAGCGGAGATTCGTGTGCACTCGCCGCTCATGGAGATGACCAAGGGGCAGATCATCAAGCACGGCGTGGAGTTAGGTGTGGACTATTCGATGACGCACTCCTGCTACGACCCGATCGATGGTCGAGCGTGCGGGCAGTGCGATTCGTGCATCCTGCGCCGGCGCGGATTCGAGCAAGCGGGTATCGATGATCCGACGCTGTACGCATCCCAGCAGGGCGCGTCATGACCAGCACGCCGATCACGATCCCAATCTCCGAGACTTTCGTTTCAATCCAAGGCGAAGGGAAGCTGACGGGTGTGCCCAGTTGGTTCTGCAGAGTCTCTGGATGCAACCTGCGTTGTACATGGTGCGACACGCCGTACGCGAGCTGGGAACCCGAGAAGACGACGCGGACGATCGATGAATTGATCCGAGAAGCATCGGAATCGGGCGTGAAGCACGCGGTGCTGACCGGGGGAGAGCCGATGATGTTCACGCAGCTTGTCGAACTCTCGCAGGGGCTGTCTTCGGCGGGGTTACACATCACGATCGAGACCGCCGGGACACTCACGCTCCCCGGGGTGGTCTGTCATCTGATGAGTCTGTCCCCGAAGCTCGCCAACTCGACACCGAGCAATGATCCGCGTGATCCGAGCGGCGCCTGGGCAGCACGCCATGAGCAGCGGAGATTGGATTACGATGCGATCAACGAGCTCATCGCATCGACGCGTGACCGTCAGCTCAAGTTTGTGGTCAGTGATCCTGCAGATCTTGATGAGATCGGATCGGTGCTTGAGCGTCTGTCTGGATACGAGCCGGGGGATGTGATGCTGATGCCCGAAGGGGTGACGGTGCCGAGCCCGGACGAGGTTGCGTGGGTTGTTGATGCGTGTGTGGAGCGCGGATGGAGCTACTGCCCGCGCGTGCATGTGCAGTTGTTCGGTGATACCCGCGGGACTTGATGAAGGGACTTGATGAAAGATCGATCGATGTATGATCTCTGTGAAACCATCACCATCAAGGACGGCCGAAGCGTTGTGGTCCGTTCCCCGAAGCCCGGCGACGGCGAGCTCGTCCGCGACTATCTCTGCAAACTCGGCGCTTCAACAGATTTCGTGCTTTCATTTCCCGGCGATATCCGTCCTGCGTCTGCATATGAAGAGCACGTAGAGATGGCGTTACGCGGCGAGTTCTATTCGATCAGCGCGATCCATCCTGATGACGGCTCGATTATCGCAAGTACCGCGTTCATGATGAATACGCGTGTCAAGACAGCACACATCGCAACACTCGGGACCGGTGTGCTTCCGGATTGGCAAGGTGCCGGGCTTGGAAAGTGGATGCTCGATCGTGCGATCAACGATATCAAAGTGAATCCAAAGATACTCAAGCTCGAGCTGGGAGTGATCAAAGGGAACCACATTGCTCAACGGATGTACGAGCGAGCAGGATTTGAAGTTGAAGGATGCAAACTCAAGTCGATCAAACAGCCGAGCGGAGTATTTGAGGATGAAATTTTGATGGGGATGTGGATCGGTCAGTAGAATGATCCGAGCTCAAGATCTCGGGCTGCGCTTGGTCTTTGACTTTGCCCGCTTGAGCACTTTCGTATTGGATTTTTTGGCGTTCGGGCGCACAGTTTCTTTCTGGAGTGGCCGGACTCTTGATCGAGCGGTCACCGGACGATTGGTGGTGGTCTCGTGGTTGAGCCGAGCGAGAGAACCGGCCGAGGCTTGGTGCACCGCGATGTATCGATCAGAATCCGGATGATCAGGCGCGTGGGATCCGGTGTGCTTTCCCCGATGCTTGGACTTGTAATAACAGTGGTGGTGATGGTGCGGGCCGTGGCATCCGCATGACCAGTCCTTGTGGATGCTGAACGATTTGCTGATCGCGCATCCCGAAAGGATCGGCGTGCACGCGAGTAGTGTGAGTATGAGCGGTGTGCGTTTCATATTGAGATCTCCGTGTGGGTGTAGCTTCAAATATCACACCGCGATCCCAACACGTTGATGACATCGATCCCAAAAGAAACCGTTCGATGCTCGTTTCCGAGTCGTAACGGTTCATAGCAACAATATTTCTCTTGTGATGATTCTGGATCGCGGGTAGAGTGTCGGGAAAGCCGGCCAACACACACCATCAGGAGAATCCGATGATCCACCACGCGTCACACACGATCTGTCTTCTTGCGATTTGTGCAGGGTCCGCGGTTTCATCGGATCAGACCAATCTCCGTGACACCACGCGCGTGGAGATCACCCCCGATGGGCACACGACAGTCACGATCGCACCCGGCCCGGTTGGGTTTGAAGGACACGCTCCGAGCGGATCAGCGGATGCCGATGCTCCGTTCGGCGCTGAACCCGATCTCACGGTCGATCTGCGTCGTCAGGTCAGCGGTCTTGCGATCGCGGATCTCAACAATGATGGATTCAATGACCTCGTTGCCGTGTGTTATGTGACGAGTGCGTTCCCGCCGTATGACAACTGGCAGGACATGATCTTCTACAACGACCCGATCAACGGACTCGAGACCACTCCGTCATGGCTCTCAGCAGAGCAAACGCACACCGCTGATGTTCATGTCGGGGATGTCAACGGCGACTCGCTCCTCGATGTCGTCAGTGTCCACGGCGGACTTCGAACCGACAGCGTTATGGTCCACTTCGGTCTCCCTGGAGGAGGGATCAACACGCTCGCCGGATACACATCCAATACCAGCCCAAACGCATGGGGGACCTCCGGGATTCTAGTTGATATGGACAACGACAACGATCTTGACCTTGTTACTACGAACCAGGGTGTAGGGGCGGGATCACCGACGCGCCCGCTGTTCATGTTCCGCAACAACGGGTCGGGATTCGAGACCGATCCGTCGTGGGAGTCTGCGGATTCTGAGATCTCCAACGGGATCGATGCGCGAGACATCACCGGGGATGGTTTCCCGGATCTCGCGGTTGCCAAATGGGTGAACTACTCCAGCGGGATCTACTACAACACGACCGGCACCCCGGACACTTTCCAGTCGCTCTTCGCGCCCAATATCGATGCTGAGAAGGGGGCCGCGTTGACCGATCTGCAAGGGGATTTCCAACCCGAGGTCGCGTTCGGTGGGGATCCATCGACGATCTACAACCTCGTCCACGGCGCGATACTCCCAGTCGGCTCAACAAACCCGCCGTTCTCGGGTCCACAAGAAGTCCAGTTCTTCGATGTCGATGACGACGGGGACGATGATTTCGGAGAGGTCCATTTCTCCGACGGCCGGGCGCACATCTACCTCAACCGTGACGGTGTGCTCGATACCGATCCAACCTGGACCTACGACGCACCAGAAGTCGGGACTTCGCTGGCGCTGGGGGATCTGAACAACGATGATCTCCCCGATCTGGTGGTCGGCTACGCGGGTGATACCTGCATCCGGATCTTCTACGGGCAGCGAGCGCCGTGCATCGCGGACTTCACCGGCGACGGGGTGGTTAACTTCTTCGATATCTCCGCGTTCCTCCAAGCGTACGACCAGATGGATCCCTCAGGGGACCTCAACGGCGACGGCGAATGGGACTTCTTTGATCTCAATGCGTATGTCACCTCGTTCCTCTCTGCGGCCTGCCAGTAAAGGCAGCGATTGATTTCCTTCTGATCGCAGAAAGCCTGTCTGGTTTGATCTGAATTGGATCAGGAGACGAATAGAGTTGTCTATGGATCCGATCACCCGGCGATATTTCCTCAGGCGCTCATCCGCGGTCGCGGCCGGGTTCGCGGGTCTGCACACCACGCTGGCGCGCGGCGCGATGTCCGCGCTGCTTGATGAGCCCAATACGAATCCGAGCGGTGTGGGCTACGGCCCGATGCTGAGGGATCCCGACGGCATCATCGATCTCCCCAAAGGATTCTCCTACCGCATCATCAGCCCGATGAGCGCCGAGATGGATGACGGGCTCATCGTCCCCGGCAAGCACGACGGCATGGCGTCGTACCCCTACATCAATGACGACGGCACCATCGATCACGAACGCTGTATCCTGATCCGCAACCACGAGATCTCTGAAGCGCACCGGACCATCTCGCCCTTCGGATCCAAACAAGAACGCATGGACAAGGTTGATCCGAGCAAGGTGTATGACCTCGGTCACGGCAGAGCGTCCCGCGGCGGGTGCACAACCCTGATCTACAACCTCAAAGACCAGCGCGTCGAAAAGCAGTGGCTCTCGCTCGCAGGGACAGAGCACAACTGCGCGGGGGGCGCGACGCCTTGGGGGAGTTGGATCAGCTGCGAGGAGTCTGTGATCGTCAAGGGAGAGCGATACGAGCGCGACCACGGCTACTGCTTCGAGGTCCCGGTTACACACGAGCCGGAACTCGCTGAACCCAAACCCATCCGCGCGATGGGGCGCATGAACCACGAAGCGGTGTGCATCGATCCCGATTCGGGGATCGTGTACATGACGGAAGATCGTCACGATTCGTTGCTGTACCGGTTCATACCGAACACACCTGGAGATCTGCACGCGGGTGGGAAACTCCAAGCGTTGGTCATCCTGAACCGGCGCGGCGCAGACACGCGCAACTGGGATGCGCAACTCATCCGTCCCAACCACCCGATGCCCTGCGGCTGGGTGACGATGGACGATGTCGAATCGCCGCACGATGATCTGCGATATCGCGGATACGCGAAGGGCGCCGCTCGCTTTGCGCGTGGTGAGGGGATGTGGTGGGGGAGTCCCTCGCCGGGGGTGCAAGACAGCGCCGCGTATTTCGCGTGTACCAACGGCGGAGCCGCGGGCGCGGGACAGATCTGGAGATTGATCCCCAACGGGATTGGTGACGGGATGGACGCGCTCGAGTTGTTCATAGAACCCAATGATGTGAGCGTCCTCCAGAACGCGGACAACATCACCTTCTCGCCTTGGGGAGACATCATGGTCTGCGAAGACGGGCAGGGACCTCAGTTCCTCGTCGGTGTGACTCCAGACGGCGAGCTCTACCAGTTCGGTAAGAACTCCTACAACTCCTCCGAGTTCGCGGGCGTGTGCTTCAGCCCCGACGGCGAGACGATGTTCGTGAATATCCAAAACATGGGCTGGACGATCGCGATCACCGGCCCGTGGAAAAGTCTGTAAGTTCTAATTTCACAAGAGCATACGATGATGGCACAATGTCCTCGTCGTTTGAATGCGTGAAAATCCCCATTTGAGTGGTGTTTTGGTGGGTCTGATGTATGTTTTCAATCACACTGCAACACCAATATTGGAGGGAAAACATGCAAATTCAATCAACACTGTGTCTCGCGGGTCTCCTGACCCTGGTTTCTGGAGCGGCCGCAGAGCCTGTGATCATGAACGGCGGGATGGACGGCTTCGTCGGCGCTGGATTCGCACCGACCGACTGGATGGTCGCTCAAGCGACCCCCGATGTCGTCAACGCGAGTGGTCCGTTCAACAACACCGGTCTGCCTTGGGATCTGTCTCCTGAGGGTGGCACCTTCGCACGCATGAACGGCGTGGGCAATATTCAGTCCGAAGGCATCTCTCAGAATGTCAGCGGATTCACCGCCGGGCAGATGTACTCGATCAGCTTCTGGGCAACCAACCTCGGGTTCGTGACCGCATCGACCGGATCATGGAGCGGGTTCGACGGCTACTTCGAGTTCTACGCCGACGGGAATCTTGTCGCGACCAGCGATGCACTCAGCAAGCAAGCATCCGGAACCGATCCCCTCGTCTGGACCCAGCAGAGCGTTGAGTTCGAAGCGACCGCGAGCGACTTCCTGCTCGAGATCCGCGCCGAAACCGTCGGCGGGACTTTCGATATTGCCTACATGGGCATCGACGGCGTGGGAGCTACGCTTGTCCCAGCACCTGGCGCAATGTCAGCACTCGCACTGCTCGGACTCGCATCGACCCGTCGTCGCCGCTGAGTGAGATAAAGCAAACACCGAGTTAAAAACCCGGCCCGCAGATGTTGCGAGTCGGGTTATTTGGTGCATTCAAACTGAACGGCGATTCATGCGTGGCGACGACGATGCGTAGTGGACAGTCCAAAGGCAACGAAGATCGCAAGCGATCCAGGAGTGGGGAATACTCCAAGCGGATCCGCAACGCTCGCTCCGATGAGGTTTCGGCTCCCGAACTCACCCTCGAGTTGCCCGACGAAAGAATACTCTCCGTTGGAAGCATCAAAGCTGTGGATCTCTCCTTGTTTAGTCAGCAAGAATACTTCGCCATTGGTTTCAAAGAATGAGACCACATCAAGCCCGACATTGTAAGTAGTGGTTTCTTCGCCTGAGTTGATGTCAAGAACATGGATTTGCTGATTTGAAAACTGTGCAGAAACTACGAAACCGGGTGCGATCAGGTGATGGTCAAAGTAAGCGGATCTGTATTCTTCGTGTGAGTAAAGTGTCGTGGTCGTCCCGTCATCAAGGTTAATGGAGTTCCCTTGTCCTAATCCCCCGTCTTGATTATTGACACGGCTGCTGAAGAACAACTCTCCGTTCCCGAGATCAGCGAGTCCATGAAAGTACCCGATAGTTCCAGGACCAAAGTAATCTGCAGTGTTGAGCAGGGAAGTCTCTTCGCGAGTATAAAAATTGTACTCATACAGCTCGTACGCTCGGCTCACAATGATATTTCCGCCTCCGAGATCAACCATATCAACAACAGAGAAGCCATTCTCAATTTCATGGATCTTGCTCGCATAGAGGGTGTCGCCGTCGACTGAGTAGAGGCCGCCCAGTGAATCCAGAAGATAGAAGTTACTGAGATCTGCAACTGATGCTGTAGATGCCGACGTGATGGCTATGAACGCTGTTCGAATGAAAGATTTCATGGATATTCCTCTTTGTATGGATGCTATATGTCTCGTTAGTATCCGCATTCAACTCACAAAAGTTCCAAAGAATCGGAGGAATTGGGATGCTTCCAGCTTTGAAGGGTTTCGGCATGGATTGGAATCCAAACCGCGAATCCATGGAGTGCTGGAGAGTTCATCAACCACACTCATGATGATCGTCGACCACGAGAAGCGAGCAGGGTGATCGCGAGGGGAGCGATGCTGCTCGGTGTCGGGACAGTTGAGGCCGCATGGAGGTAGAGGCCGTCGATTCCAGTGATCTGTCCATAGCGAGCATAGGTGCTGTTTGCGGGATCGATTGAATAGATCTCGCCGTTCGGATCAATGACGAGAAGTTGTCCGTCAGATTCAAAGATAGAGACTGCATAGAACGGGTTGAACGGATCTTGGTTGTCAATCCAAAAATCACTCAAAAACTCAGAACTATTAAAGTTGTGAACAGAAATCAGATGATCGCCATTGATATTCACAAACTGATTCGCACCGAACATCTGCATATCCAAGGAACTTGCAACATCGACTAGTTGAGAGCTGGTGTCCCATAGATTTGTATGTGTGTCGACCTGAACTCCGACTCGGACGATCCCTTTACCAGGCACGATCCGAGGAGCATTCCCAAGAATACGTCTATCGCTTGTCTGCAGCATTCCTATGTATCGCCCAAAGGTAATATCTGGGTGATCACCGAGTTCGGATTGTGTGAAGATGCTATCGAGCGAAGATGTGCTGGCGTTGTATTGGCTGAGCCCGCCATCATGCTTGACATAGATCTGAGAATCTGAGATGTACTCAAGCTCAATCTTTCTGGATGGATCTCCAGTGATGTCCAGATCAGCAACAAGCGACGCTTCGAGCGTCTCTCCATTGACACGGAGCAGGTGCCCTTCATCAGACATGACGACGAAGTCAGACAAGCCTGCAAGGCAAGTGCTGGATGTCGCGAGGATGAATCCGATCGAAAGAAATGGCCGTGTGCTCATGAGTGTTCCTTTATGGATATGCAAATTAGTCCATATGGAGTATGCGCAGACACAGCATGTATGCAAACAAAGCACTCGGGAACACCGTGTAATTTACTCAGGAAGCTTGTCAAGCTCCAGCTGCACCCGGTCCACCAATCGCCCAACCGTCTCCGGCCCAAAGTCGAATGGGAGTCCTGCTGCGTTGAAGAGTTCTGGAAGCGGGCGCGTGCCGCCGAGGGTCATCGCTTTCTTGTATGCCGCGAGTGCTGCTTCTTCGGATTCTTCGAGACTGGTCAGCCAGATCCCGAGTGCGCCGAGTTGGGCGATGCCGTATTCGATGTAGTAGAACGGCACACCGAACAGGTGTCCCTGACGTTGCCAGACGAACTTGCGTTCTTCTTCGAGTCCGGTGAAGTCCACGCGATGACCCATGTGACCGAATCGGGATTCGATGTCGAGCCAAGCCTGAGCGCGCTCATCGCGTGAGTGCGTCGGGTTCAGGTAGACCCAGTGCTGGAATGCGTCGATCGTCGCGATCCAGGGCAGCAGCGAGATCGATCCCTCGAGCTGCTTGCGGCGGGCGCGGTTCGCGTCTTCCTCGTTCGGGTAGTAGTGGTCCCAGTACGGCATCGTCAAGAGCTCCATGCTCATCGACGCGACCTCACAGAACTCGATCGGAGCGCTGCGGTACCACGCGAGTGGTTCGTCGGCGCTGTACATCGAGTGGAACGCGTGACCCGCTTCGTGGACCATGGTTTCCACATCGCGGTGCTGTCCCGCCGCGTTCATGAAGATGAACGGCTTGCGCGAGCGATCACGCATGTACTGGTATCCGCCGGGCGCTTTGCCCTTGCGGGAATCAAGGTCGAGCGATGCGTTCCCGTTGTCGGTGCCGTTGGTGTTCGAGCCGTCGCCCATGGATGCGAACATCTCCCCGAGTTCGGGACTCAGGCGATCGAAGGACGCTTTGGTCTTCGCGACCAGATCCACCCCGCCGTCGAAAGGCTTGAGCTCGCCGCGACTCTTGGGATCGACATTCAGATCCCAAGGACGGAGCGTATCGACTCCCAGTTCCTGCTGGCGCGTCGCGTCGAGCTTCGCAACGAACGGCATCACATGTTTCTCGATCGCGTCATGGAACGCGTACGCGTGCGAAGTGTCGTAATCGAAGCGGTGCTTCGCTTTGTAGATGTACTCAACATAGTTGTCGAACCCCGCGTTCTTCGCGGACTGATCACGCAGCGAGACCATCTTGTCGTAGATCGCGCTGATTTCTTCTTGGTCTTCGAGACGACGCTTCGCAACGATGCGCCACGCGTCCTCGCGGACTTGGCGATCCGTAGACTCGGAGTACTTGCCCATCATCGGGAGGGTTTTTTCCTCGCCGTCGAACTGCACAGTCATCTTGCCGCAGATCTTGTCGTATTCCTGATCGAGTTTCGCGAGCTCGGTTTCCAGCGGGACATTCTCATCGCGGAACAGATCCACATCCGCGGCGGTGTCGCGATAGAGTACCTCGTGGTAGCCCTCGGTCTTGTCGAACCGTTCGGCGAGTTCTTTGAGCTTCTTGTCCATCACAAACGCGATGGGTTTGAACTTCGGAGCGACATTCTCGAGATACGAAGTCCACGCGGCTTGCTTGGATTCGTCCTCCGTATCACAGGTCATGTTGATGTAGGTATTCGCTGCGGATTCTCCGATCGCCGCTTCGAGTTCGGAGCGATCGAGCAGCCACTGGTCGTACTCTTCTGCTGTGTTGACTTCGCGCTCGACGAGTGCGTTCAGGAGCGGCTCAACGACGCTCCAGTCGGTTCCGTTGAACTCAGCAGGGACAAAGTCGGTGGTCGGGGTCGCGGTCATCGTGGAGCTCCAAAGGGTTGAATCCGGCCAAGGGTTCGGCGGGATGAGGATTTACTGGTCATTTTTAGTATAGTTTACAAACAGTTCCTTCGCAAGGTTGCATGCTTCACTATATGTGCTGATTTCCCCCATCAACTGGGCATCATAGACGCGATCGAGCACCGCTTTGAACGCTGCTCCGGGCGTCTCACCCATCTCGATGAGCACCTGTCCATCGATCAAAGGCTCCGGCGCCAGGCCGATGCCGTCGCTGGACAACTGTTCGATCTGCAAGCAGATCTCCTCAGCGAGCGGCGGGTTGATCGCTCGAACAAGCATGATCGCGCCGCAGCAGTGGGGGCGCATCGCGAGTCGTTTTCGCTGCGCGATACTCGTCGAGGACCAATCGCTGATCAGCACCCCCGCGATCTCGAGCGTCGCGACGAACTGGTCCTTGTCCGCGTTGCTCATGTCGAGCTTCGCAGACCACTTGGTCGCGAGCGCTTCAGTGCGGTCCAGAACGCTCTCTCCATGCTGATCCAGACACCATGCGCTCAGAGCAACCGGGGCGCTCGCACCCGACTCGAGTGACTCAAGGGTCGGGATGGACTCTGCGCGTGTACCCGCTCCAAAGATGACCAAGTCGAGTCCGAGTTCATGGATCATCCGCGCTGCTCGTGCTCGCGAGGGGTGCGCCATCATGCGATGGATCTCATGGCCGATCCGTTCGATGCTCACGCCGCTGAGCTCGCTCGCGTGCTGCGTGATCGCGTCGCGTGTTGACGGATCAATCGTGAGGTCGTAGCGCGCCGCGAAGCGCACGGCTCGCAGCGCCCGTAGATGATCCTCCTGGAGCCGATGATGTGGATCACCGACAGCACGCAGCACCTTGTGCTCGATGTCCACCTGCCCGTTGACGAAGTCGATGATCTGATCACCCTCTGGAGTTGGATCAAGAAACAACGCGTTGATCGTAAAGTCTCGCCGCTGCGCATCGAGCTCTGGAGTGGAGAACTCCACATGATCCGGACGACGCGCATCGCTATACGGCCCATCAGACCGGAAGGTCGCGACCTCGATCGTTGGACCAAAGTCACGTACGAGCATCACCCCAAACGACGCGCCGACCGCCGCGGTTTTCCGGAAGATGCTCTCGATTTGCTCAGGATGCGCCGAGGTCGCGACATCATAATCCTTCGGCATTTCTCCGAGCAGTTGATCGCGGACACACCCCCCCGCGAGGTACGCGATGTGGTCCGCGCTGCGGAGTCGCTCGATGATCTGCAGAGCCGCGGACCGTTCGTCGCGTGGATTTGATGGAGATGCAGAATCCGTCATTAATCAACCCGCTCTTCGCGCAGCTCTCGGCTCATGAGCATCGCGATCGCATCAACAGGATCCATGTGCTCAAACAGCACGGCGTGCACCGCTGACGCGATCGGGAGATCCACATCGTACCGCTGCGCCAGATCCATTACGGAGTTGGTCGTCGCGACGCCTTCGACTACGCAGAGTGATTCACGCAGATACTCATCGAGTTTCATACCCTTCCCGAGCGCTTCGCCGCAGGACCGGTTGCGTCCTTCCGGAGAGAAACAGGTGGTCGCGAGGTCCCCCGCGCCCGCGATGCCGTAGAAGGTAGTGGTGCTCGCGCCCATCGCTTGTCCGAGTCGTGAGGTTTCTGCAAGCCCGCGCGCGAGCAGGGCGCTCTTGGCGTTGAATCCAGCGCCGAGCCCGTCGATGATCCCCGCCGCGATCGCGATGACATTCTTCGTCGCGCCAGCGAGCTCGACGCCGATCAGATCCGGATTGGTATAGATCCGGAGCCAGCTCGTGGAGAACAGTTTCTGGATGGTCTCGCTGAATCCCGGATGGTCCGAAGCCGCGGCCATTGTCGCGGGGAGACACGCCGCGAGTTCGGTCGCGATCGCCGGACCCGACATACACCCCAACGCTCGTGGTTTCGCGTCCGGATCGTCCTGCAAGACATCCGCGATGATCTGGGTCGGGCGCATGAGTGTATCGTTCTCGATCCCCTTTGCGACCGAGATCACGGATGCTCCTGACGGGACCAATGGTCCGATGCGTTCCCAGACGCTGCGGATGAACTGGACCGGGATCGCGTTGATCACGATGTCCGCGTCCTCGAGTGCCTCGGGATCGCTCAGCGCGATCCGCACATTCGGGGGGAGTTCGAATCCGGGGAGCCGGTCGGATTTGCGCGTCTGAGCGAGAACGCCGTTCTCGTTGTCGTCGTACCCCCACATCCGGACCTGTGCACGGGGTTCAACCCCCGCCCCTTGGGGGTCTGGGAGGGTCAGCGCACCGGCACACACCAGACCCATCTGTCCGATCCCGAGGATACAGACCTTGGGAATATTGAGGTTCTGGTCCATGTTGTGCTCAGGCATTGGATTCCTTTCATCAGCCGGTGAACCGCCGGCATTTTCCATGCGTAAGGGTTTTGGCATGGGTGGGATGGGTCCCAGACCAATCCTACAGTAGTGACCACGCCGGGGCGCGTGTTTCTGGGTTGTCGAGGGAGCAAATCTCTCTCCACGATCCAATCCATGCTCCAGCAACTCGCAGGGTAACAGACACGCTGGGACTCCACCCAGCATCAACCGGATACGAATCTCCATGAGCGACACGGCACCGTCTTATTCTCATTCCCACTCCACCAGTTCGGACCCGATGCAGTGCTGCACCCACCACGACATCAAGGGCGACCGCTGGATCTTCCTCTACCTCGCCGGAGGCGTGCTCGCGACCGTCTCCTGGATCGCGACCATCACCGGATCGACGAACGAACTCGTCGCGACGATCCCAGCGGTCATCGCCGCGATCCTGCTCGGATGGAAACTGTTCTACGCATCGTTCCGAGAAGTCCTCAATGGTCAGGTCTCCTCGAGCTCCCTCGCGGCACTCGCGATCCTCGCCGCGATGGCGGTCGGGAAGTACGGCACCGCCGCGTTCCTCGCGTTTATCCTCCTAGTAGCCGACCAGATCGTCTCGCGCACCGCAGACGGCGCGAAGCGCGCGATCGAGCAGCTCATCTCGCTGACCCCGGACGACGCGCGCGTTGTGGATAATGATGGGAACGAACGCATGGTCCCCGTCGGACAAGTCAGCGTCGGACAGCGCGTCCGCATCCGTCCCGGCGAGAATCTCCCGGTCGACGGCAAGATCCTCGTCGGCGAGTCCACCATCAACCAAGCATCCCTGACCGGTGAGTCCATGCCCGTTGAAGTTCAGGACGGATCCCCTGTCTACGCAGGGACCAGCAACCTTACCGGCGCGATCGAGATCGAAGTCACGCAGGTCGGTGCAGAGACCACCATCGGGAAAGTCTCCTCGCTCATCCGCGAAGCAGAATCCACCAAGACCGAACGACAGCTCCTCATCGAGCAGGTCGCTCGCTTCTATGTTCCCGTCGCGATCTCCGTCGCGCTGGTTGTGTTCTTCCTGTTCTCACAGTCCGAGGTCGCATCCGTCCGCGAGGGTGCTGCTCTGCGTGCCGTGACTGTCCTTGTGGTGACCTGCCCGACCGCGCTGCTGCTCTCGTCCCCATCCGCGATGGTTGCGGCGTTCGCGTCCGCGGCTCGACTCGGGGTCATGATCAAACGAACCACCTACCTCGAAGCATCCGCGAATGTCGATGCGGTCGTCATGGACAAGACCGGTACCCTCACCACCGGATCGTTCGGCGTCTCGCGCCTCTCCCCCGCTCCAGGAATCGAGGGCGCGGACCTGCTCAAAGCAGCCGCGTACGCAGAAGCGCACTCGAACCACCCGCTGGGACTCTCGATCCTCCGCACCGCGAAGCAAGCACGCATCGAAGTGTCGAGCGAGGGGTCCTACGAAGAAACCCACGGCGCTGGTGTCAGAGCCAAAACCTCGATCGGGGAGATCATCGCGGGTCGCGGATCATGGATCAAAGAACTCATGCCGCAGTCGGTTGATGCCGTCTCGAATGTCGAGAACCACATCGAAGGCATGTCCGGCGTCCATGTCGTCAAAGACGGCGTCTACATGGGAGCGGTCGGTCTTGAAGACACCCCGCGCCCGAACGCGAAATCAGTCGTCGATCGTCTCCGCGAACTCGGGATCCGATTCGTCGGGATCTTCACCGGCGATCGCTTGAGCGTCGGGAAGCGCGTCGGTCAACTCGCAGGTGTGGACGCTGTGGAAGCGGAATGCCTCCCGGTCGAGAAGCACCAGCTCATCCGTCAGATGCGCCAAGACGGCTACCGCGTCATGATGGTCGGCGACGGCATCAACGACGGCCCCGCACTCGCAGAATCCGATGTCGGCGTCGCGATGGGATTGTCCGGATCAGACATCGCTGCAAATAGTGCAGGTGTCGCGCTGATGACCGACGAACTCAACCGCATCCCGTTCCTCATGGAACTCGCACGCAGAACACGAGTCATCATCACCCAGAACATCGTCGTCTCAATCCTCATGGCGATCGTCGGGCTTGTGCTTGCTGCATCCGGGACATTCCAGGTCATCGGCGGCGAAGCACTCGGCGCAAGCTTGGGTGTCGGATTCGCGGCGTTCTTCCACTTCGTCCCCGATGTCTTCGTGATCGGCAACTCGTTTAGACTCTTCCGATTCGGCGAAGACTTCCTCGAAGCCGAGACGATCCAGAAGGAACAAGAGCAAGCCGCCCAACGCCGCGTGCGTCGTGATCAGTCGGTGCGGATCGCTGCCGAGCCGGCGTGATATGAGTTCAGATTCACAAGAACATGAATCCAACTCTCTGTTCGAAAAGCAGGGAGTTGTCCATTTTGACGAAGATCGAAGTTCATACTCGCTGGTCGGTTTCTACGTTGCAGCAATTTTGTGCACGATATCTCCATTTGCTTATTCACTATTCATGAATAGTGAATGGACAAAATGGCTGGTGGGTTTGATGGTTTCTTTCTTCTTGGCGTGGTTTTTTTGGAAGCTGATTCTTCATTCCGGCAAAGGTGTGGTAGAGATTGATTACAACCTCGCTGAAGTTCGACTTCAGTATCTCCCGTATCCGACGGGGCTCTTTGATTTTGCGCGGAAGCCGAAAGTAGTAATTCCTTTCCAAGAAATTAAATCTTCAACACCGAGTATGGTAAGCGGCAAGAAAATGGTGACTGTAGTGACGGATGCAAGCCGTTTTTCGTTGATATCTGAAAGATGGACTAGCAGCGAAAGTCTGTATAAGCATTTAGTTGAACTTGTAGTTTGATTCGGGGAGATCAAGTGTTCTTCAGCTCAGCAGCTTCTTCAACACACCCGCGTTAAAGCTCCGCCCCTCGATCCGGAACTTCCGCTCAAAGTTCGTTCCGACGAGCTCTCCCTCGCCCGCAGACTCCGGTGCTTCAAATCCGCCGAACACATACGGCAGTTTCGCGCAACTGTTGAGAAACTCCGCGACCTTCGGAGGCGCCTCGGGGATCTTGGGTCGCGCGAAGTTCTTGTTGGACGCAGCCGATCCCGATGCCCACAGATCAAAGTGCGACAGGTCCCACGACCAGAGATCATCGTGATCGGTCACGACGCGGAGCTCGCCGCCCTTCTTGAGACAGCGCCAGATGTCGTACATCGTCTGGTGCTGGATTACCCGCTTCTTGTGGTGCTTGTTCTTCGGCCAAGGATCTGAAAAATACAGATGCAGCACATCGATCGATTCATCCGGACAGCGCCATTGCAGGAACTGAGCCGCGTCGGAGTTCAGAACGCGCACATTCGTGTGCGTCCCCTCGTTCTCACGCTTGCGCCGGATGCGATCCGCCGTGTAACTTGCAAACTCCCCAGCCCATTCGATCCCCAAAAAGTTCGTCCCCGGCTGCAGCGACGCTTGCTGCACCAGAAACGCGCCCTTCCCCGAACCGATCTCGAGTTCAAAGGGTTTGCCGGGATCGTCGAACCACTGCCTCGGATCAAGACGACCCGACTGCGGATCCGTCATCACCGAATCGGGGAGCGGCGGGAACTCTTCAGACGAGACACCCACCACGCCTGGCGCGTTGTCGAGGGGTTTGCCGTGTCCGAGTCCGAATGACATAGGGAGAGAGTGTATGCGCGTTGCTATGGTTCCGCATGAGCGACGAGCCCCAAACCCAATCAGCCCACCAAACCCCACCCAGTTCAGGAACCCACCAACTCCGCGTCCGCTATGTCGAGTGCGATCCGATGGGCGTCGTCCATCACTCGAGCTACCTCCCCTGGATGGAGATGGGACGCACCGAACTCCTGCGAGCAGTGGGGGAGAGCTACGCGGCTCTCGAAGAAGCGGGGGTCTTCCTCGTCGTGACCAAGGTCGAGATGAAGTACCGCAGGCCAATCAAGTACGACGATGTCATCGAGATCCGCACACAGGTGGACAAAGCGAGCAAGGTCAAGCTGCACCATTCCTACGAAATCGCGCTCCTCGAACGCGGCGGAACACCCCCCGATCCGAGCGACCCCTCAGTCCCAACCGACGGCATCTGCGCCATCGCAAGCACCGAACTCGCCTGCGTCGGGAGCGATGGACGACCCAAGGCGATGCCGGAGTGGTTGATGGGCTACCTACATCAACCGCTCAATCGCCTGTGATACATTCTTCACCGGAATCAACTCCATCCCCTGAATCCTCGGCAGCTTCGAAACCCCCGACGCGGGAACGATCGCGTGTGTGTATCCGAGACGAGCGGATTCGCGGAGTCGTTGCTCGATCTGGGTCGCGGAGCGGAGTTCGCCACCCAGTCCAACCTCCCCGATCGCGATGGTGGTCGGGGGGAGCGAGCGTTTGTAGTGCGCGCCGGCGATCGACAGCGACATCGCCAGATCCGCGGCCGGTTCCACGATCTTCAATCCACCCACCACAGACGCAAAAACATCCCGATCCGCGAGACGCAGCCCGCCGTGCTGTTCGAGCACAGCGATCAGCATCGCGAGACGATTCGAATCCAACCCCGATGATTTCCGCTTGGCGCTCCCGACGAATCCTGTTGCCGTGAGTGCTTGGATCTCGACGCACACGCAGCGCGAGCCGTGCATCGCGGGGCAGACAACCGCGCCGGGTCGGTGCTCATCACCCGATTGGATCGCCGCGACGGACATGCCGCCGGGGAGTTGCTGCAAGCCCTGTCCGGTCATCTCGAAGATCCCGAGTTCCTGCGTTGTCCCGAACCGGTTCTTGATCGCGCGCACGATCCGTGCACTGTGGTACCGATCCCCCTCAAAGTACAGCACCGCATCGACCATGTGCTCAAGCATACGAGGCCCGGCGAGCGTGCCTTCCTTCGTGACATGCCCTACAAGCACGACCGAGATCCCGGTCGCTTTCGCGAAGTACACCAGCTCGCTGCAGCATCTCCGCAGCTGCGTCACCGATCCCGGCGCTGCTTCAATGTCTGCTTTGTAAATCATCTGGATCGAATCGATCACGCACACATCGGGTTTGATCTTCCGCGCCTGCTCCAGGATCCGCGCGAGGTTTGTATCCGCGAGCACGAACAGCCCGTCCGCATCCGCAACCCCGAGCCGCTCGGAGCGCAGCTGCACCTGCTGCGCCGATTCCTCGCTCGACACATACAGCACTTTGCTCGTCCAATCGGGGTCCTTCGCGTTCATGTTGATCGGAGATGCCCACGCGCCCGCGGCTTGCAACAAAAGCGTCGACTTCCCAATTCCAGGCTCACCACCCACCAGCACGACCGATCCGGGAACCAACCCGCGCGTGTCGTCCGCTTCGGTGCCTCCCAGCACGCGATCGAGTTCCGTGATCCCAGTCGGGAGTCGTTTCATCGGTCCCGTCGAGGACATGATCTCGGTGATCGAAGTCGCGACCGGCGTTTCGGTGCTTGCTTTGGTTTCAACCCACGACGATCCGCGATGGGGATCGGACGCGGAGGACTTATCGAACTGGGATTCTTCGAGCGAGTCCCATGTGCCGCAGTCGGAGCACTTGCCCATCCAGCTGGAGTGTGTGGAGCCGCAGTTGGTGCAGACGAAGATCGTGCGTGTCTTACTCATACAGCATCGTAGCCAAATCATCACCGCTCGACCGGGATCTGTTCGGTGTTGGTCGTGCGTAGAATCACCACCACATGCCCGAACCCTCTCCTATGTCCAATCAGCCCACGCAGAAGAAGCAAACAGCCGCGACATCGGCTCCGAAGCGGAAAAAACGCCGTTGGATCCTCGCGTTTGTGCTGCTCGTGCCCCTGATTCTTCTGATCAGCGGCGGGATCATCGCGATGAACGGCGGCGCCACCCGCTTCGTTATCCCGATCATCGAGCGTGAGACCGGGCTCGAGATCACACAAGGCAGCGTGGTCCTCACACCCTCGACCGAGATCGAGCTCCGCGACGCGATCCTCCGCGCCCCGAACATTGACGGCCAAGGCGGGGAGATCATCTCACTCGATCGAGCGGTCATCTCGATGAACTGGGGATCCATCTTCCAAGGATCCAAAGCGATCAGCAATGTGCAACTCGATGGACCCCGCTTGCGGGTGAGCATTGATTCTGAGACCGGGATCGTGAATCTGGAATCCATGAAGTTTCAGCAGTCGGGAGGAGGAGGAGCCGCGACACCCGCGATCTCGATCACCAACGGGATCATCGAAGTGGGGGAGCATCAGGACGGCGACTACACACTCCTCAAAGAACTCGCGGTCACCGGGAGTCTCCAGAAACCAGATGCGAGCGGCGACGCGGACTTCTCATTGCTCGCAACCTCGCGCCTTCCGGGAATCAGCAGCGATGTACCTCGCTCCAGAGGCGACCTGAAAATCACAGGAACGATCGGGAAGGATGGCATCGAAGGACAGATGACCGGTCTTCGACTCGAAGACTGGCCCGCCGAGATCGTTCCCAAACGGAACCGCGAGTTCTACAGCTCACTGGCGTTGACCGGCAACCTCGCGCCGACCCGCTTTGCGCTTCCCAACAACGGGAAGCCCCGCGTGATCCTCACGCTCGAGGGGGTCGATGTCTCCATGCCGTTCATCCCGCTCGGGAACTTTGATGGTCCCGAACGCTTCCTCCGGATGCGATCGACCAAAGGCACGATCCAGTTCTCAAGCGACGGGATGCTCGCGGATCTCGAGGGTGACATTGATAACCTGCTGTACGAGGTCGAACTCGACTACAGGGGATACTCCCAGACCAGCGCGTTTGTGGGTGATCTGAAGACCGAGTTCCGGATCGAGGAAGGATTCCGCCCGCTCCTGTTTCTTCCCGACCGGGTGACCAAGAAACTCGACCGGTTCGTCGGACTCAAGGCAGACATCGCCGCGAATGTTCATCTCGAGCGTGATCAAGCACCATCCGGTGATGACGCAAGCGGCGCACCGATCCTTGTGTCTGGATCAGCAGAGATCTCCGACGGCTCCGCACGCTACGAAGACTTCCTGTATCCATTCGAGAACATCGCAGGCGTAATCTCGTTCACCCCCGACGGCGTGAGCTTCAAGAATATCACCGGCACCGGACCAACAGGCGCCACCCTGCACGCAGCCGGAGAGTTCGATGGACTCGGGGAAGACTCCGTCGTCAAGATCGTCATCCAGGTCGATCAACTCGCGATCGACGAGCACCTGCTCGGCGCGATGGACAAAGACCAACGCGAACTCGTGGACACCCTCTTCTCAATCAAACAGTACGAAAACCTGCTGGACTCTGGGTACCTGCTCGAATCTTCTCGCCGGGATTCGCTCATCAAAGAACGCGACGCGCTGGTGAAGACGATCAGCCAACTCCCGAGCGATGCGCCGGAAGCCGAGCGTGCGGCGCTCTCTTCAGAACTCTCCAACATCAACAGCACCCTCCGCGTCCCGGAGTTTGATTTTGGAGGGCTCATCGAAGTCGGGGTCACCCTCCAGCGTCATCCGGAACGGCCAGAGAACGACCGATGGACCACCGACATCGATGCAAAGATCCCGAATGCTGGGATCGTCCCCAAGCAGTTCCCGCTCCCGATTGTCGCGCGCGATGTGAATATCAAAATCTCCGACGGCTCGGTGTACCTGACCGGAGGGAAGTACATCGGACTCAGCGGCGGATCCGCAACCGTGGACGCGAGCTTCGAGCCGCGTGAGGGGTTCACAGATCCGCAGCCGTATGTGTCGATTAAGGCGCGCCAGATCCCGATCGGGGATCGACTCATCGCCGCGATCCCAGGCTACTACGACCAGCAACCCGAGGATCCATCCGAGATCACCCTCCGCCGGATCCTTGATCGACTCCGGATGCAGGGAGTCGTCGAAGCCGATGCAACGATCAAGCCGGGTCCAGACGGACGGATCACCTACACCGTCGAAGCGGGGATCATCGAAGGATCAGCGCACCCGCTCAGCATGGGACTGCAACTCTACGAGAACCAGAACCTCGCGAGCGATGCAAACCTCGGATTGGATACCGTCCAGCTCAAGGACATGTCGGGAACGATCTTTGTCACCGAATCGATCATCATTGTCTATCTCGACGGCATGATGGAATCCCCCTCACAACCCATCCCCCCAACACCGATCGATCTGACCACGCAGCTCACACTCCCCAATAAACCCAGGGTCGGGAATCTCAAACGAACCAACGGCTTGCTCCCCAACGAAGTCGGTCCGCCGGTATCGGGCCCGCAGATCTATACACGCGTTGTCGCCAGTGGATTGGATCTGCAGATGCCGCTGGAACACGCAATCGCTGTGCTATCACCGAGCTTCGCAGATCGTGTGGTCGGATGGCGCAGCCAGTTCACTCCAGACGGCGTGCTGGATCTCAAAGCAGAACTCAACGGGAGAGTCGGGGCTTCGCTTGATACCGAACTCCAGATCGACCAGATCAGAGAAATCGGATTCAGCATCGAGGACTATCGCTACAACCTCGGAGACTCCGTCGGCTCAGTCGAGCTCGGAGTCGGACTCAAACCCTACCTCCGCAGCCGAGGATTCAGCGTCCCGATCGGGATCGATGATGAACCGATGGGCGAAGTCGCGATCGAGGGTTCCATGCGCCTCACGCGAGGCGGGCAACTCCTCGAACTCAACAACGAGCCCTCACTCCGTCTCTCGATGGATCGAGGACAACTCGGATCCCCCGGCGTCCGCGCGATCGTCGATCGGATGGGTTCGAGCGGAACCAGCAGCACACGCCGATTCTTCGAACGCTATGGGCTCGAAGGGGAGTTCGATCTCCTCATCGACCTGACCCCGATCGACGGTGCTCGAATCTCCAGCGCCGAAAGCGGGATAATCGGGATCCCGCCCGTCGAAGTTGATGGATCGATGATCCCCAAGACACTCCACATCGAGCGTGACGGGCACGAACTGAGCTTCTGGAACGATCCAGAACTTGTTGAAGTCCCCGGATCCGAACCAATCCAAGCAAACCAACTCACGGGCTCGATCCGTTTCGATGGACTCGATGGGTACTTCAACAACATCGTCGCACGCAATAAGGACTACGAACTCAGCGTCGACGGGCAGTGGGCAGTGAATCCGGGTGATGGCGCCGACATCGATGTCCAGATCACCGCGAGCGGGGATGTCCTCAACGGCCCGGTCCGCGCGATCCTTCCCGACACGCTCAACAGCGTGGTCGATCAACTCGAGGTCAGTTCAAGCCAGAACACCGATCTCACCAATCTCCACATCGATGCCGATCGGCTCGGGACACGATCACCGTCTTTCAACATCGAAGGATCCGCGGACATGCTTGATGTCCAAGCCGTGGTCGGCGTCCCGATCACCGAGCTCGATGGACGCGTGGACTTTGTGGTGTCCTCAAAAGCATTTGACGATCCGACGCAAGAACCCATCCTCGACTACCAACTCAATCTTTACGCATCGCTCCTGCGTGCTGGATTGCTCCGCGTTCACAACGCGCACGCCTCGATCCTGAACGACCCGAACGAGCCGGGAGTGGTCTTCGTCCCCGAACTCCGCGCCGGGATGCACGGCGGCATGGTGAGCGGCAACGCGCAGATCCGACCTGGTGACGGCGATCAACTCTGGTACACCACCGAGATCCGGACATCTGGAGTCCGCGCCGCACCGATCTTCGATGACCTCTTCCTCCCAGTCGAGGGTCTGGAAGGACCCCCGCGCCCGAACTCCTCGAGTGTCCGTTCCGCATGGAATGTCGATACCGATGTCTCGCGCGGCATCATGCTCGCGGATCTCGCGATGACCGGACCGATCGGCAAACCCAACGAGCGCCAGGGACGCGGGTTCGTCCGTGTCTCTGGAGGGTCCATCGTCGCTCTCCCAGGACTCATCAACCTCATCGAAGCGAGCAACCTGACCCTCCCGACCGGTTCTCGGCTCAACCTCGCGGAAGCAGAAATGTACATCGATGGACAAACCATCGCGTTTGAACGCCTCAGCGCGTCCTCCTCAGCGATCGAGATCCTCGGATACGGCACGATGGACTGGACTTCACGAGATATCGATCTACGCTTCCGGTCACGATCGATCAATCCCGTCCCGTTCCTCTCAGACATTGTCGAAGGGATCCGCGACGAGCTGATCACGATCAGGGTCACCGGGGCACCCGGATCGATCGCGTACTCGCCCGAACAGTTCGGGACGACCCGAAGATTCCTCGACTCGCTCTTCGGGACCCCAGAAACCGAGCAGCAGCGACGACTCCGAGAAGTCGAAAGCCGCGAACGCTACGGATCTGGTCTGCTCCGCAACAACCAGGACGAACGCGTCATCCGTCCGACACGAGAACCCAATCGCACGAGCGAACCGACAGAATAGAACGAATGCTTGAGCGATCACGAAATACAAACAACTTCACTTGAGATGAAAGCCGGGACACATCGGGTGTCCCACAGAAAAGAAAGACGATTGACCACATGACTCCAAGTTCAAACAACCCCGCCCACCCCGGATCCGAGCACAACCGCGTGGAGCTAGATCCGCCGACGAGCACCCAGCCCAAGAACGAGCAGGCTGCACCACCCGAACCCCGCTCCGTGCAGCGCGCCGACGACGGCGAGATCCAAGAGGTCATCGTTGACCTGATCGACAAGGTCGCCGGGCGCGTTGACGAGTACGACGCGAAGCTCGTGCGAGAGCTCATCACCGCGGGACTCAAGCTGCTCCCAGACGGGCGGGACACCGGAGAGCTCAAGCTCATGACCGCCGCGATGAAAGAACTCCGCTACGCGTACCGCGTGTTCGGGGAGTACCCAGAGCCCCACAAGGTCACGATCTTTGGATCGGCGCGAACCCCCGAAGACCATCCGGACTACCTCGCCGCCGTCGAGTTCTCCAAGATCATGGCTGAGCGCGGATGGATGGCGATCACTGGCGCCGGCGACGGCATCATGAAAGCGGGACACGAAGGACCCGGACGCGAATCCAGCTTCGGGGTCGCGATCCGACTCCCCTTCGAGACCAGCGCCAATACCGTCATCGCCGGGGATGAAAAACTGATCAACTTCCGCTACTTCTTCACACGCAAACTGATGTTCTTGTCCCAAGCGGAAGCTGTCGTCTGTTTCCCAGGCGGGTTCGGGACCCTCGACGAATGCTTCGAGGCGCTCACACTCATTCAGACCGGGAAAGCGAGCATCGTCCCTGTCGTCTTCGTCGACGGAGACGGCGAGCGCGACGAGCACGGCTCCTACTGGGATGGGTGGATCCACTACACCAAGACCCAACTCGAGGATCGCGGCTGGATCAGCCCGGAAGACAACAACCTCTTCTACCACGCGAAAGACCCACAAGACGCCGCAGACCATGTCACGAACTTCTACTCCGTCTACCACTCGTCCCGATATGTCCGTGACGAGCTGGTTATCCGTGTGAAGAAGGTGCTCACAGAGGACCAGATCAAGATCCTCAACGATGAGTTCAGCGTGCTTGTCAAATCGGGCGACATCCACATGTCCGAAGCGCTCTCGCAAGAGAACGATCACCTCGATCTCCCGCGCGTTGTCTTCACGCACACACGCCACAAGTTCGGTCTGGTCCGGGCGCTGATCGACCGGATCAACTCATTCGCCGATGCGTGATCTCGTCTGGAGACATCCGAGCATGCTCGTCGGAGCCGTGGCGATCGCCTCGGCTCTATCCGCATGCTCAGGTTCTGGAAAGAAGAACCAATCAATACGCACAGAACGACTCGATCCGCAGGTCGAGGTCGATTCGTCCGTCGGAGCCCGCCAGCGCGGACTCGAACTCCGCGTCATGACCGTGGACGATGCCGGGGACCAAGTCGCCCAAGCGCTCGCAGAGTACCAGGATGATCTGGGACCGCTCGACGAAGTCTCGCGCGAAGTCTGGCGCGACTGGGGGCTGCGTTGGATCGTCGTCCCGACTCGCAAGCTCGATCGTGTGCTCTCCAGTCTCCAGCAAACCCAAGCGGGTCAGATCCGATGGATGGGTGAGTTCCCACAGTGGAGGCCGGTCATCCGCACCGCCAAGATCCAGAACTCCACCGTCCGCATCGGTGCATCAGGATTCGCGAGCACACGGGTCCTCTCCGGCAGACCAAGACTGCTTTCCAGAGTCTGGACCACCCCGGAGCTCACCGATCAAGGGGTCGTCGCGCGTCTCCATCTCGATGCGGCGCTCCAGATCACCGAACCGGTTCGGGGGATCGCCTGGAAAGAACCCACGCTACCATCGGTGTTCGATGACGGCCCGTTGATCGATGAACTCCAGCTCAGTCTCCTGATGGACCCAGACCAATCCCTGATCCTCGTCGGAGAAGACCCCGGCATCGAATGGGTGCAAGATCAGCAAACCGATCGTGTCGAAGTCGACGCGCCTGCTGATCCCTCGCTCGGCCCATCCACACCAAGCGTGCGAACACTCGGCCAGCAGATGCTCTCCTCCCAAGGCACCGGGTATGTCGCGCCCGGGAAACGCTACATCTCTCCCAAGAAGGTCCTCATCGTCTTCGTCCCCAAGTCCGGAGGCAACTACAGACTGCTCGGACCAACGACCCCAGCGACAGCACCCGCAGCAAGCCCTGCGCCGAGCGGAGGAGATCAGCCATGACCCAGATCATCTCGGCTGCATACCTGCTCGTCGGACTCGTTGTCCTCATCGTCGGCGCCGATGCGCTCGTCCGAGGCGCGGCTCAACTCGCGAAGCATCTCGGACTCAGCCCGTTCGCGATCGGTGTGATCGTCGTCGCGTTCGGAACCAGCGCCCCGGAACTGTTTGCGAGCATCGGAGCCGCGGTCCAGGGAGAAACCGAACTCGCGATCGGGAATGTGGTCGGATCCAACATCGCGAACATCGGACTCATCCTCGGCATCGGAGGCATGCTCATCGCGATCCCCGTCCAGAGCAAGGTCCGCAAGGTCGAGATCCCCATCATGGTCGCGCTGACCATTGTCACCATGGTCCTCCTGACCGATGTGGTTATTTCGCGATTCGAGGGGGGATTGCTCCTCGCGTTCCTCGTCGCGTATGTGCTCTACATCATCAAAGCGCACTCTGAAGACATCGAGCACGAGCTCGACGAAACGGTCGGAGAGATCAAACCGATCTGGGTTGATCTCATCTATGTCATCGCAGGCATCGCGGGTCTGGGACTCGGCGCGAGAGTCCTCGTGCTCGGTGCGACGGATCTCGCGCAGTCCATCGGGATCTCCGCCGCGATCATCGGGACAACCATCGTCGCGTTCGGGACCAGCGTCCCCGAACTCGCCGCGACCGCTCGCGCCGCGATGACCAAGCAATCCGACATGGCGGTCGGCAGCATCGTCGGTTCCAATGTCTTCAACCTGCTCTCTGTGCTCGGAGTCACCGCGATCATCAAACCGCTCTCGATGGATCACACGATGGATTGGCACCTCTATGTCATGCTCGGCATCGCGCTGCTGCTGATGCTCTGGGTCATCGTGCGTCCGGTAATCCGACGAGGATTCGCGTTGATCCTCCTCGTGGTCTATGTCGGATATGTAATCGTCTCGTATGCAGTGAATCCCGCTGGATCCTGAGGATCCCCCTTGACCCCATCGTGCGGATGGTCGATACCTCCCAGATCGCTGAGGAGTGATCGATGCTTCGTGTGCAGATGCAACTCGCTAAGCCGGGCATGGTGCTCGCGCAACCGGTTTTCCATCCCCGCTCGACCGCGGAGACGATACTCCTCCGCGCCGAGGTCACGCTCTCGGAAAGCACCATCCAGCGACTCACCGAGATGAAGATCCCGGAACTGTGGATCAAATACCCCGGCATGGAAATGGTGGGGGAGTTCATCAGCCCCAAGATCATGGCCTCCCGAGCCCTCGTCGCCGGAGATGTCTCCAAAGCATTCCTCGATGCATCCAAGGGCGCGCACGCGAAGCTTGATTTCCAGCAGTACAAAGCATCGATGTCCCAACTGCTCAACAACCTCATCGACGATCCAAAGAGCGCGATGTTTGTCGGAGAGCTTGTCGATTCCGGAGCGCCCGCCGTGCGACACGGCGCCAATGTCGGATTCCTCTCGCTCCTGCTCGGGATGCGATTGGGCTTCTACCTCATGCGCGAACGCAAGTATGTCCCCTCTCGATTCTCGCGTGATGTCACTGCGCTCGGAGTCGCGGGGATGCTCCACGATATCGGGATGACCCATCTTGATGAAGCGGTCATCCAGCGATGGAACATGGAGCACGACGCGTCGGATCCAGAGTGGCAAGAACATGTCCGGCTCGGATACAAGTATGTCCAAGGATCGATCCAACCATCCGCGGCCAGCGCCGTGCTGCACCACCACCAGCACTTCGACGGCTCCGGATTCCCGCTCCGCAAAGACGCCGCCGGAAAGCTGAAAAAAGTGGTGGGCAACGACATCCACATCTTCGCACGAATCATCTGCGCCGCCGATCTATTCGATCGATTGAACCACAAAGCATCCTTCATCGGAGAAGATCCGGGAGACGGCTTGTCCAAACCCGCCGTCGTCGCGCTCAAGACAATGATGAGCAAACCCTATGGCGATTGGATCGACCCGATCGTGTTCAAAGCATTGCTCGCCGTCTGCCCTGCGTACCCGCCGGGGACCGAGGTCAAGCTCAGCAACGGGGTCAAGGGTGTCGTGACCGACTGGGATCCAGCAGACCCGTGCCGCCCGCAAGTGCATCAGCTCTCGCATTTCGAGGATGAAGAGTTCGGGAATGTCTACAACCTCAAGGACGAACGCGACATCACGATCGTCGAGTGCGGCGGGATGGATGTTCGCAAGCACAACTTCTACCCGGTCACCAAAGGCCAGTTCGATCTGCGTGTGCTCCAACGCAACCTGAGCAACGGGCTGCACCACTTCGTCCCAGACGAAGCCGCATAATCACCGATCACGGCCTTCGGGACTGTCCTAAAGTACAGTGCACTATGGACCTGCTGATCAACGAGACATCCCGATGCCTGCTCGTCGCCGCTGCACCCAAAGAGGCGCACGCCGTGCTCGAAGCGTTCGAGTGTACCAGCGAAGCACCGCTCGGAATTCCCGTCCAGCTCGATGATCGATTCGATCTCGTGAGGAGCGGGGTCGGCAAATCAGCCGCGGCCGCATCAACGATGCGAGCACTGGTCCTCAAGGATCACCGAACAGTGCTGTCTGTCGGGATCGCCGGGGCGCTCCCCTCTAGCAATCCAATCCAGATCGGCGAGAGCATCTGCGCCACCCGCTCGGCGTTCTCAGACGAAGGAGTCGGCGCCAGCGACCGTTTCATCCCGATGAGCGAACTTGGATTCCCGCCTTTCGCCAACGGTTCCATGCACATCGAGCACGATCCTAAGATCGTTGACTACCTCCGCAGTCTCACACACCACAGCGGACCCATCGCGACCGTCTCGTGGTGTTCTGGAGATGATCAGTGCGCCCAAGGCGTCGTTGATCGGACCGGCGCCATCGCTGAAGCGATGGAAGGAGCCGCGTGCGCCCAAGCGAGCCAGATCCTCGATCCCACGATCCGGACCGGGGAACTCCGCGTGATCTCCAACACGACCGGTGATCGGACC
>JAEPQP010000238.1 GCA_017640485.1 Phycisphaerales bacterium
CCAGCACATCGATCGACCAGTTGTGCTGGTATTGGATGTGCGGATGCAGCATCCGAAATGCTAGCTGGAAGAACTTACCCGGTTCATTCTGGTACATATGACGGATCGCTTTGGTTTCTGGGCTACTCATCAGTCCGCTCCTTTGACTGATTCTCTTCTGCGGATCCTAACTGACGGATCAGTTGTTCGAAGGCTTGACGATCTCCGGCGTCCGGTTGGAAGCCTTCAATTGTTTGATGCTTTGACATAAGCGACAGCAGCATCTTTATGGCACGCATATCACTCCTGACCGCATCATTGATCAGTGTTTTGATAATCACTTCGCGCTTTGTGAGGGTGACTTGTCGCCCGCCCTCCGTGATCCGGAGTTCTTTGCTGAGCTCGATATCGATCAGTTTCTCGAAGTCCTTGATCTTCTTCGGTCGCCCGTTCGGGTTTCCGGATTGACCCGCCTTCCACTGGGTGTGCTTGGGTGGTTTCTGGTAGCCAATTTCGTATTGGGGTTGATCATCCATTGGTGACCTCCTCTGGGGTATTTACCATGGCGCGATCATCAGCGAGTTCGCTATGGGTTTTACCGGTCTTTTCGTGGACGGCTTCCTTCCCGGTCCATTGATGCCAGCGGGTGATCGCGACATCGACATAGCGCGGGGAGAGCTCGATCCCGGCGCACACGCGACTGGACTTCTCGCAGGCGATGAGCGTCGAGCCGCTGCCGAGGAATGGATCCAGGACGATCTCACTACGCCGCGAGCAATCAAGGATCGCTTCCTCGATCAACTGCACCGGCTTGATCGTTGGGTGGAGCTTGAGCACCTCGCTCGATGCGGGGTCTCCCTCGGCGGCATCGAGCGAGCGGGCCGATGGGAAGCTCCACACATTACTCCGCATGCGCCCGTGTTCACCGAGGCCGAAGTTATTCCGGTGTCGATCCGTCCCGTGCTTGAACACGAACACCAGCTCGTGCTGGCTGCGATAGAACGTGCCCATGCCGGGGCGGTCCTTGACCCAGATGCAGAGGTTTTTGAGCTCGGTGTAGTGGGTGTTGCCCGCCACCAGCATCTCGGTGGCGTGCCGCCAGTCCATGAAGTGGTAATGGATGGATCCGGGGACGCTGACCTTGCAGAGCTGTTCCATGACGGATCCGAGGAAGGATGCGAACTCAGTTGAGGACATCTCGCCCGAACCCATCGCAAAGTCGCCGTGCTCTCCCGCACACAC
>JAEPQP010000160.1 GCA_017640485.1 Phycisphaerales bacterium
ATATCCATATCCTTGGAGGGGAAGAGATCGTTTACGCGGATCAGGATCGGATCCAGCAGGTTATCCAGAACCTGGTCCAGAACGCGATCCGCTATGGGCATACCCCAGACGAGAAGCCACGGATCACGATCTCCGCGATGATGCGGGGCGAAGAGATGGTCATCTCGGTCGCGGATCAAGGTCCCGGGATCGATGAAGAGTATCGCGAACGGATCTTTGGGATCTTCCAACGACTCTCGAACGACAAAGAAGGCACCGGTGTCGGTCTCGCGATTGTCCGCAAGGTCGCGGCGGCGCACAACGGTCGCGCGTGGGTCGAATCGGGTGCGAACGGCGGGAGTGTCTTCTCGATCAGTTTCCCAATGAAAAAAGCCGCGATCGCTGCATAAGCGTCGCGGCTGTCTAGTCACCGGATTGATCAGGATCCGCATCCAGCGTGGAACGCTTGGATGAACTCCGAGATATCGAAGAAGTCGAGCACGCCGTCCTGATTGATATCAGCCGAGGGCTGTTGGTTTGAGTAGAGATCGAGGAACACGGAAACATCGAAGAAATCGACGAGACCGAACGGGGCGGCATAGTCACCCTTGCAGGCCGGGCGAGCGATGAAGACATCGTCCTGGATCTCTGCGTTGATGCTGGTGTTTGCACGGATAATGGTCGCGAGCGTAGTCTGGTTGACCTCGTCGACCATGGGTTGGGGGAGATACGACTCATACCAGAAGCGGTCCCCGTCGCGGAGATTGACGAACTGATCTCTGAGCAGACGCATCAATGTCTCGCCGACAACAGCGCCTGGACGGTGCGGCTCTGCGAGCAAGCCAATCCACGGATCGACCTGATCAACATTCGTGTAGGCTTCTTCGAGCCGCTCGATCAGCACAGGATCCGGATTGATATCAGAGAAGTTGGCGACCGGAGCTCGGCCAACAGCCACGCGGACCTCGTTGTAGGACGGCAATCCATGATCGCGTCCGCGCTGCAGGTTGAGCGTTGCGAGATCGAGCCCGCCTGAGCCGGGAGGTCCGAAGAGGAAGTTGCGGACATCGTCGATGACATAGATATCGATCTGTTGCGCGTGCTGCGAAGCCAGTCCCCGGAGGATCGAGTCGATCCCCTCGTCCTGGATATGCGATGGATTGAAGAATGCTGCGGCAAGATCGAGATCACCAGCGCTACTGGTGAACCCGCCGTATTCAATGCGTTTGATCTCCGATGAGAGCATCGTGTGCCCGACACGGTACGCGGCGGTCGCGAAGATATTGGCGATGCTCGCGTCCACGGCCGGGTTGTACCCGCTGTACGCCGGGATCGCATCGGGACCCAGGAGTCTCGGGAGGAACTCATTGAATGTGATCGCTTGCATTTCTGCGGCGACAAATGCGCGAGCGTGTTCGTAGATCTCATCGCCCGTAAACGATGGGTTCTCGAGCGCAATCTGCTCGGCGAGTCGGTTGTGCTCACGCACAAAGAGTGTGTGCATCGCGGTCAGTCCCGATTGCTCGTTGGCGCGGATATCTCCGGCGAGGAAGAAAGTCGGGTTTGCGGAGGTGGGGGCGTTGTCCAAGTTGTTCGTGTTGAACGGGAGGAGGTCTCCGGCGCTGGTTTTGAGTTTCCCAGTGCCGTCGTTTGTGCGGAGTTCGCTGGCGCGGTGGTCTTCTGAGCCATAGACATTGGACGCGTCGATGTACGCGGTGATGTTGTTGAGCTGCTGGCGAACGCCGTCGATGTAGACATACGCGGAGCGATCGAGCGGCATGGTCTGGGTTCCTGTCGAGAATGGATCGAACCACGCGTCACCCATCGGGATCGCGATATCGAAGCTTTCCGACGGCGACTGGACGGGTGTTTCATCAATGTCGTGATCGAGGAACTGACCCCACTGCCAGAGATAATCGGAGAGTCCCATCGAGTTCTGGACAGAGTGGCCTCCCTGATCGCAGATCGCGTTGCTGATCATCCGAACATTGGGACGATCCGCGCCTGATGGTGAGTCGGTGCCGTCGCTGTAGTCTGCGGGGATCCAGCGATTGAGCGGGATACCCGCGGCTCCCCATTCGGGATTCGCGATGTTGTTGTTCAATCCGTCGATCGAGCGGATATCTGATGGGAAGGTTGTTGGTCCACCTCGTTGTTGAGGGGTGGTGTCCTGCGCACCTTTGGTGAGACGAGGGCCGCGCTGCACCTGTGATCTGGACTCCGCAGGTCGATCTCCCGATTTGAGAGCCGCAGATTGCTTTTTGCTGTCCTGCGCGACGGTCATGGTGCCCAGAAGCGCCAAGGCGGTTCCTGAGAGTGCTGCGAGTCGTAAAGTGGTGTTGGCCATCGGATTCCCTCTTGATGGTTGGTGGTGACTGTGAAGCAGTGTGCTGCCTTTCGCTGCGTTCACAGGATGTTCAATCTGTGGAACGCTTCAGGTTTTCACCGTCTGATTCTGTTCTACCTGACGAATGATCGTGCACAAAGTCCAAAATGTATAAATGGGTCGTTTATTGCAAAAAGTCTCCTCTCAAGGCATCGGTCGTCCAGAATCAGACATGAACCGATGACGCTTCATATGCAGCAGTACGCGGCGACTGGGCGTACTGATCCAACCAAGGGGTCCGAAAAAAATCCATCCTGCGTGTTGCAGGATGGAAGCAATGTTCAGTTCAACAGGATGTCAAGCGGTTCATAGGTCTTAGAACTTATAGACCGCTTGGAAGTAGAAGAAGTCGATGTCCTCATCCGCCGTACCACCCGAGGTGTCGGTGAAGTAGTCGCCTGCAAAGAAGTGTGAGTACCCGGCTTGGAGCGTCAGGTGGCGGTCCACAGTGAACTTCACAGTGAGATCGATCTCTTGTCCAACTTCGTCTGATGCGCCCGCGGCGGTCGCGCGGAGTACACCACCACCAGCGTTGTAGACCGAGTCTGCGTCACTGCTGCGTGTGAAGTGGTGGTAATCGACTTTGACCAAGAACTTCTTGTGAGGCTTGAATGAGAATCCAGCGGAGAGATCGGTGATGTTCTGTCGGCCGATCAGATCCATGAATCCGTTGTATGCGTGACCCAGTGGGAACAGCTGGTTGAAGGTCTCGACATCGGAATCGCCCGCGACATCGTCACCCGATGAGTAGTCGTAGCCGACATACATCTTCGGGCTCCAATCTGAATCCTTGAATGCGTACGCGAGCTGGGTCGCGAACATGTACGCGTTGACATCGGCTGTTCCGACATCACCGAGTTGGTAGGCGCCCTCGAGGTCGTAGCTGAAACCAGAGTCCCCGAGCTTTCCGAACAGTCGAGCGCCCAGTGTTTGTCGATCTTCGATACCCGTGGTCCCGTTGTAGGTCCGAGCGGTGTCGTACTCGATGCCGAGGTAGTACAGATCGACCCCGATCTCGTCGTTCTCACCGAGCTGGCCGGTCGCGTAGACCCCCCAGAAGTCGGGTCCGAGGCGCCAGTCGTTGAACTTGTACTTGAGGACTGGGGTGTATCGTGTGTAGAAACCGTCAACACGCCAGTTGTTGAGTTTGAGAATCGCTCGGCCGCCGTCCCATGATCGCTGGGAGTTTGCCCATGGAAGTGTCGAGACCAACCGCTGCTTGCCGTAGGACAATCCCTGGCGTCCAAGACGGAGGGTCAATGAGTTGTCGGAGTCATCGAATGGCAGGATGATGTCCGCGAACGCGTTCTGTAGATCGAACTCGTCAACATCCAACGCCCGGCGACCTCCAGGGAGATCCCGATCGGTCGCGAAGGCGCTTTCGCCTTCGATGAAGATCCGGAAGTTCTCTCCGAAGTGCCAATCTGTGTAGAGCTGAACTCTTCCGAGTCCGAAGGAATCATCCCGATTGGATGCCGGGGAGAATCCGAATGACTTCCATGATTCGGTCCGGATGCGGAACTCACCCCCAAGACCAACCCAGACCGATCCGTCGTCGTTGAGCTTGTGGTGTTTGAGATCGTCCCAGTAGTCGTTACCGAGGGAGGGGTCAAAGTCCGACCAGTCTTCATTGAAGCGGAGGGTCTGGAACTTTGGATACTCAACACTCGGCGTTTCAGCGGGCTCATCCGCCGCCTGGGCGCTGATTGAAGTCACGAGAACCAATGCTCCGGCACACAAGAGTTTGGACTTGAGGGAGGTTTTTGTGGTCATGATTGATGCCCTTTGTGAGAGGTGTATACGGAAATATATGGCTCGTGGGAGCTGTATTCTAGATTAGCGTATCTGATTATCCAGATTAGTGACTATCATCCACCTTGAACTTCAGAGCGATGGATCGCATGCTTTCAGCGTTTGCTGAGAGTGATTCCGCCGCGGTGGACGCCTCACTCACTCCACCAGCAGATTGCTCGATCAGGTAGCTGATTCGCTCGATGCTTTCGCTCAGAGATGCACACGCGGACGCTTGCTCGTTGGACGCAGCCGCGATCCCCGAGATTTCCGTTCCGACGGAACAGTTCGATTCTTGGATCATACTGAGCACATCCCCCGCTTGACGGGCGAAGGAGACACCGTGTGACATCTCTGATTGGCATTCCTGGATGGAATCGATCGCGGTGCCTGTTTCTTGCTGGATCATGTTGACCGAGTCAGCAACCTCAGCGGTCGCGACGGTGGTCCGCTCTGCGAGCTTTCTCACTTCATCAGCGACTACCGCGAATCCACGGCCGTGTTCACCTGCTCGTGCGGCTTCGATTGCTGCGTTAAGTGCAAGCAGGTTGGTCTGATCCGCGATGTCGTTGAT
>JAEPQP010000228.1 GCA_017640485.1 Phycisphaerales bacterium
CGATGGAGAGATTCACGACGAAGGCATCAGGAGCAATCGGGTTTTGGCCCTCTAACGCCGCAACAAGCGCTGTATGGATGACGTCGACGAATAGGCGACTTTCAGGCGAAACTGCAGCATTGTCATTGTCGACGAGCACGGGAACCGACAGAAGTCTGCTGTCGGAAACTGGTACACCATCAGCGTCCAAATCACCTCGAAGAATCAACGAAGACATTGAGGTCGCATGACGACGCTGCCGAACCTGTGACAGGCGCACAAGATCATGCACATCCTCGATGTAAACGCCCTCGTTCAGATCAGGATGTGCCGCAATGGGGGTGCCATCCAGAAGCAGTGCGCGAGCTGGGAGTTCAGGGTCAAATTGAGCGTCATGCCGATCTCTTGATTCGTGCCCCGGGCCAGCGTCCCCTGCTTCGTCTTCAACCGGTATCGATTGGGCTATGGTTTGAGGTAAGATAAACTGCAACCCGTCCAACGTCGCCAGCCCTTCCGGCGCGGCGGGATTGTCCAGCATCTCTCGGACGGCCCCAGCGGGCATCGATACCAGTAGAGCGTCATAAACGAAATCGATCTCGGAGATTACGCTGCGCGCAATTATGTTGCCCCCGAAAGCTTCAACCCGTGCTTGAGCTTCTCGTCGCCATTGATTTCGGCGCTCATCGCTGCGCGTTGGCCAAATCTCAAGTTCGAGGCTAACGGCGACTTCGTCGTCGAAGGGTAAACGATCACGAATGATTTCGCGTGCCTCGCGTGTCAAACGATCCTGTGGTCCCCAAGGACGGAGTTCAGCCAATAGGTCAAAGAGATTGCGCCAAGGAGTTTGACCGTCCGGAAGGTCTTCACCTCGCCTGTAAGTTCGCCAAAGCCGACGTAAGGTCTGCAATGAGCCTTCAGTGGGCATCGTGGCATATAGAGTTGGATTTGCGAACTCGATTCCATCGATTGGCATCCCGTCAGGGAGGGCGTAATCGTCTTCGAGGTCCACCTCAGCCAGCACCTCAATACCTGCATCGCGCGCCACTCGAATGAGATTTGCGATCGGAACGGCAGAGACAAACACCATCGCGCGCTCGGGCGCTATTCCAGCAGGATCTGCCCGAAGCGAGACGCTGGCATCTTCGCCTTGAAAAGCTTGATCGAGGCGTGAGAATTCTCGTTCAAAGCGCTCAGCCTGAACCGTGTGGCCACCTGCAGCGCGCCGCGGACGGGGCATCTTGGGTGGAGAGCCTTGGATACGCTGAGCCGGCCGCTCTCTAATCGGAAGGGGGAGGATCGGTCGCTCGGTCATGGAAATCACCTTCTGGTGCTCGGCCGGATTGGTTGTGCCAAGCACGTATTCGATCGTTGATCAATGTTCTCAATGTTATACGTCC
>JAEPQP010000182.1 GCA_017640485.1 Phycisphaerales bacterium
CACGCATTCAGCGATCCAGCCCGTCAAGCGGGGTCCACTCAAGCTCACACGCATCCGCGTCCGCTCCAGCTTTCCGTTTGGGCTTTTCATCAAGTCCATCGACTTCCAGATCCCACGCCAAACGCTCATCCTCCCAAAGCCACTCACACTCGCGCCCAACCAGATCGACCAACTCATCGCCTCCGAAGACTCCATCTCACGCACAACACCCCGAAGAGGAACCGGACTCGACTATGTCTCCCTCAGACAATACCAACCCGGAGACCCGCTCCGCACCATCGCGTGGAAACAGTCCGCCAAGACAAACACACTCCTCGTCACCGAGTATCCAGAACCCGCGATCGAGCAACTCACCCTCGAACTCGCTGTTCCCAAAACAGAGATCGAAGAAGAACTCTTCGAGCGTGCCATCTCACTGACCTACACGATCCTCAAATCCGCACCGCCCATGTCACGCACCGCGCTCAGTATTCCTTGGGCATCGGTCGCAGTCCCCCCAAACACCGGACACGCCCACACCAGCCGAATCGCTCGAGCCCTCGCATTGCTCGATCGACCAGAATCAGCCGTGACCATCCACCCACACGCTCAGCCGGCGCGAGCAACCCGCCCGATCATTATCGGGTACGACCAATCACAAGACGGCGCGCATGCCGATCTCTACGCAAGGGAGTTCAAGACCCCTGATGGAGTGGCAACATGACTCCTTCAAAGCAACCACCACTCTACACCAAGCCCCGCCTGACCAAAATCTACGAGCGTTCACTCCTGCTGACCATGCTCGGATCCATCACCCTCTTCTCCCTCGCAGACCTCGCGCCATCATTTCTGGTAATCGGATTCGTCGGTGCCCTGATCGGGTACTGGTACGCCATCCAAGGCCCGTCCACCATCTCCCGCCTCGCGATCAACGCCCTCCTCGCCGTCGTCGTTGTCCTCGGACTCGTCAACGCCCTCCAAGGCGAGTTCTCCGTCAGCGCCTTCGCATTCTTCTCCCTCCTCCTGCTCATTCTCAAGCTCTTTGACCTCCGCACTCCGCGCGACCACGCCCAGATCCTCGTCCTCTCCCTCGGCCTGATCATCGCGGCCGCACTGACCTCAAACTCCATGCCCACCGGCATGGGAGTGTTCATCATGGGATTCGTCTTCATCCGAGCCCTCATGCTCTTCCGGATTTATGCCCTCGCACCGCACTACTCCCAGCCCGCACAAGCCAAAGCCCTCTTCAACTCCACAGCATCCATCGATCTCCGCTCAATCCAGACCGCGACCGGATTCACCTGCATCATCATCGCCGTCCTCATCTTTCTCGTGATGCCCCGATCCCTCGGCAGCAGCACACTCGGACAGTGGGGGGGCGCCACCCAGTCAATCACCACGGGTTTCGCTGAAGATGTCAACCTCGGACGCCCGGGACGCATCTCCAGTTCACCAACCCCCGTGCTCCGTATGAGCATCCGTGATCGCAATGACCAACCCCTCGGAAACGAGAACACCAAAGCCATCTATCTCCGAGGATCGGTCCTCACCCAGTACCAGCAAGGCCGATGGGTCGCCCACCACGACCAAGGAATCCCCACAACCTTCCGGACCAGAATCCTCGAAGAAAACCAATCGCTCCCGCTCGTCAGCGATACATCACGCGCCGAGTGGACCCGCGAGTACCAGTTCGCATTCAACAAACCCGATCAGAACTACGGCTACCTCTTCACCCCTTGGAAACCACTCGAACTCCGCGCAACCTCCACCCAAGCACGCGTCGGAGTCGACCCGATCACCCGAATGATCCTCCTCGCCAGCCAACCAATCTCCAACTACAGAGTCCGAACCTCCGACCAGGAACTCGATCCAATCTCATTCCCCAGCGGCTACATCCGTCCCGCAGTTGACCAAACCGGAGTCACCCCCCAGATCCGTGATCTGGCGCGTTCCATCGTCTCAAGAGCCGGCATCGACCCAGACCCCGCAACACGACCCCCAACGGAAGACATCAAAGCACTCCGCGCCATCGAGACCCACCTCCGTACCCAGTACCAATACACACTCGTATCCGAGCCCGTCCCGGATGGTCAAGACGCGACCGAGTGGTTCCTTTTCGAGCGCCAACAAGGACACTGCGAGTACTACGCCTCCGCCTTCACCCTCATGACCCGATCCCTGAACATCCCCGCCCGCGTCATCACCGGATACGTCGCCGCGGAGTTCAACGATGTCACAGGCTCCTACACCGTCCGCGAATCCAACGCCCACGCATGGGCCGAAGCCATGGTCGCCCCCAACCTCTGGCGCACTTTCGACGGCACTCCCCAATCCGATTTCCACGCCATCCACGAACCCGAACCCACCATCTTCCGGTCCATCGCAAAGTTCTACGAAGCCATCGAACAAGCCTGGGTCACCGCGTTCATCGGATACGACTCCGACTCCAGATCCGAAATCTTCGGCGACCTCTCCCCAAACCTCAACATCGACGACGCCGCAGACACCCTTCAACAACGACTCGCAACCGGTCGAGTCCAACTCCTCCGCCAAGCCCTCATCACCGCAGGAATCGCCTTCGTCTCCACGATGACACTCGGCCTCATCATCCTCTTCCTCACCAAAGCGACACTCTACAAGACCCTCAAAGAGAAACTCAAACAACTCCTCACAAGATCCCCAAACCAATCCAAAACCGATCGACTCGCTGCCAAACTCCAATCACACCTGCATGCCAACCTCTCCACGCTCGGCCACCCGTGCCCGCAAGGGACCCCCCTCCAAACACACCTCCGCAGCATCAACGCACAACTCCCAGACCCGATCCATCAAGCCGCAAACCTGCTCTACACGCACCACTTCACATCAAACATCAGGGATAACACGCAAAATGACTTTGCGCTCCGGGCACAATCACTCATCAACGCACTCCGTTGATCCCCAAATCGTCTATGCCTCCGCTCAAAGAGCCGGGGAGAGCCAAACAACGGACTTTCAGTCAATCCCCCGATCTCATAGACCGATGGTCATTTCATCACAAGATGAAAGGCGATCCTTATGCCCGCAAACCGTTCAAGAACCGATCGTTGGCGCCAATCCCTCGAGAAAATCCGCTCCAGAGGCGGCGGACTCGAGTTCACCGTGAACAGCAATCAAACCGATGAC
>JAEPQP010000090.1 GCA_017640485.1 Phycisphaerales bacterium
GAGGATGCACATATCGATGTGCCCGCCTCGGATCATCCCGAAGGATTGCGAGCTTGAGAAGAACGACGAGCCGGGGAGTGCGGTGATCGTCTGCTTCCCGGCGTTGATCAAATCCGGATCGACCTTGTCCTCTGTCGGGAATGGTCCGATCCCGAGCAAGCCGTTCTCCGACTGCAACCAGACCTCCATCCCATCCGGGATGTGATTCGCAACCAGCGTCGGCATCCCGATCCCCAGATTCACGACATACCCGTCGCGGAGTTCGAGTGCGGCCCGTTTCGTGATGTCATCGCGTGAGAGTGCCATGCTCCAGTATAGGAACTCGGTTGGTTCAGGACGATCGACCCGATGTATTCGTTGCCTTGCCCACCGGCTCCCCACCAACCGTCAACGACGCACGAGTGCCCTTCTTTTTCTTGGGAAGCACCAAACGGATCAACCACACCGCCGCGACCAACCCGATCGCTGTCACCACCCAGAACTGCCAATCATCTACAGGCATGCTTCACCATAGACCTACGAGAGCAGCGAGACCGCCTGGAACGCGATCATCGCCCCGCCGTACGCGAGCAGCGTCATCCACCCGAGCTGCAACCATGCCCATTTCCAACCCCCCGCTTCCTTCGCAGTCACCACAACCGTCGGCAGACACAACATCGCAAGAATGTAATACATCAACAGCGACCAACTCGTCGCACGCGTGAATACCAATGAACCGTCGTCCCGCTTCGCGTTGGCAATCGAACTCAGCACCCCATCATCCTCTGTGTCATCGCTCCCCACCACCTGCACCGCCATCGTCGAGACAAACACCTCGCGTGCCGCAAAACTCGCGAGCACACCAACGGTCAACTGACGGTCATATCCCAGCGGCTCAAACACCGGCTGAACTGTCGATCCGATCCGTCCCAAGAAAGATTGCGCCGAAGCGTGCCTCGCTTCGATCAAGTCCGCTTGGGACTCCAGAGACGCAATCGTTTCCGAATCGCTGCTAAGCACCGCTTGCTGACGAAGCTCTACAGACTCTTGCGGAGTGTCTGCATGCGGATACGCACCGAGCCACCAGAGCACAATCGAAACCGCGACAATGAGTGTCCCCGCTTTGCGCAAAAACAAGACCGCGCGGTCATAAGTCAGCATGAACGCCGCCTTCAGATCGGGGAATCGGTAACTCGGAAGTTCCATCGCCATCGGACGAGAGGCCCCTTTCAAGATCGTCCGTCGAGCGACCAGCGAGCTCATCAATCCCGCAAGCGCTCCGATCACATAGCACCCTGTAAACGCGACCGCTTGCATCGCAGGAGAATCCGGGAACAGAATCACCGTCAGAAGCACATACACCGGGATCCGTGCTGTGCAACTCATGAACGGCGCGACCAGAATCGTTGCGAGCCGGTCTTTCGGATCAGGAACCGATCGACACGCCATGATCCCAGGAATCGCGCACGCATGGCTCGAGAGCAAAGGCACAAACGAATGCCCGCTCATCCCGAACGGGCGCAGCACCCGATCGATCACAAACGCCGCCCGCGCCAGATACCCCGTCCCCTCGAGCAGCGCCAACAGGAAGAACAACAGCACGATCTGAGGCAAAAAAATCACCGTCCCACCGATCCCCGCGATCATCCCATCGACAAGCAGATCCCGGATCGCGCCCTCAGGAAGCACCGAGCCAACCCATCCACCGATCGTCCCAAACCACGCGTCAATCAGATCCATCGGCACAGTCGCGAGTTGGAAGATCACCCAGAACAGACCGGTCATCACCGCAACAAAGGTCAACACCCCCACCAACGGGTGCGTAAACGCACGATCCAGCCGATCCGTGATCCGATCGTTCTGCGGGCTTACGCATGCGGACGCGACCAGCGAATAGATATCATCGCTCCACGCATCGATCGCATCAAGCTCACTCGGCGCACTTCGATCTGGGATCCGAGCAGACTCCAGCTTCTGGACTAACTCATCGACTCCCTCACCAGTCCTGCCAGAACACCCAACGACCGTGCATCCCAAGCATTCGCTCAGACGATCCAGATCGATGTGAATCCCGCGCCGGTTCGCAAGATCGATCATGTTGACCGCGACGACCGTTGGTAGTCTGAGCGCGATCGCTTCAGCGACAATCGCGAGATTCCGAACCAGGTTCGTCGCGTCGATCACGACCAGCACAGCGTTCGGGACTTCCGCTTCCACCCCCGCTGGCGCCGTCTCACCAGAAAGCGTCTGCCTGCACAACACCGACTCCGCCATATCAAGATTCAGCGAATACACACCCGGCAGATCAACAAGCACCGAACCATCGAGTCGTGCGTGCCTTGCTTCTTGCGTCGTGCCTGGGAAGTTCGAAGTCTTTGCTCGAAGACCAACGATCCGATTAAACAGCGTCGTCTTCCCAACATTGGGATTCCCAAGCAGTGCAACGATACGGCTGCCGACAATAGGTGCTGCATCGACACTGCTCATGGTTGGCTTACCCGTTGGTTTCGGAGTCCACTTCGATCATCACGCGTCCCGCGATCTCTTTCGCAAGCCCGATCCGGCACCCGCCGCCGCAGGCGCCGCTCAGCGACACAATGCATGGCTGCCCGTGACGACACATCGTCACCGACGCGTTGGGACGGAGCCCCATCGCGCGAAGCATCTTGACCTCTTCCGTCGCCGCACCCTGCAACTGAACACGACCACTCTGACCGCGCGAGAGCTCGGTCAGCGGGATCCAACCCGCCCCTGATTCATGGCTTAGTGTTTCACTCTGCGATGGTTGTTCTTGAGTCAGCAACGGACAGTCTCCTCCGAAAAATCAACTCTCTGAGTATATCCCAATACTGACCCGTATTGAGACTGAATCGCAGAAACTTGATGTTTACCCTCATTTTTTGAACAAAAACGCTGTTTCCGGAGGCCACTGGTTGAACAAATAGCCAGTGGTCGTGGGTGTCTATTCACGATATCGAACCAAGACTTCTGACGGCACATCGCGTGATCAAGATCAATCAAATGCCGGGAGTTCATGCTCCTGAACCCTGCACTGTTGACCGATGATCTACCCGGACTTGACCGCCGACTTGTCTTTCTTCAGTGTCAATCGAGCGGCTACAAATCCAGCGACGACAAAGAAGAAGTACACCAATGCAGCCGGAGCGGTCACCTTCCAGAAGAAGATTTCAACAAGCACCGACTCCATGTTCTGCAGGATCAATACAAGAAAGACAAGCGCCGCCAGAGCTGCGACGATGAAACGGGGACGCAGATAAAACGGCTTGGGTTCAGCAGCGGGCCGCGCGGTCTCTTTGGGTTCAACCTTTGCATCACTCATGACGCACTCACTGTTCGTTGCTCAATGCGTTTTTCCGATACGGTCTGTACAACACGATCGACATACACCCCGGAGAGGTGAACCTCGTCCGGATCAAGCTGACCGGTCTCAACGATCTCGTCCACTTCAGCGATGGTGAAGCGAGCCCCGGTCGCCATCTCCGGGTTGAAGTTCCGCGCCGTTGCATGGAACATGAGATTCCCGAATCGGTCCGCTTTCGCGGCTTTCACGAGCGCGAGATCACCAAACAGACCGGTCTCCATAATAAACTCTCGTTCTTGTCCGCCGTTGGGTGTTGGGAACACACGCGTCTCTTTGCCATCAGCAACCTGTGTCCCGACACCCGTCGCCGTGTAAAATGCCGGGATCCCCGCGCCCCCGGCGCGAACACGCTCAGCGAGCGTCCCTTGTGGATTGAACTCGACCTCGAGTTCGCCGGACAAAAACTGTCGTGCAAACTCTTCATTCTCACCAACATAGGACGAAATCATTTTCCGAATCTGCTTTGTTTCTAGCAGCAAGCCGAGTCCCCAACCATCGACTCCAGCGTTGTTGGAAACACAGGTGATCTGCTGCACCCCCGTGTCTCTGAGCGCCATGATCAACTGTTCAGGGATCCCGCACAATCCAAAGCCACCCACCATACACATCATCCCGTCGTGAATGATGCCCATATCCTGAAGATCGTGAAACGCCTCTGCTGGACTGCTGAACTGCTTAGATCCCATCGTTTCCTCCAAATGGTGTATTTCACCAGTATCGAACATATAGTGGGTTGCATATATTCTATACCACATGCGCGAGCAGTTTGCGCTCCCCGTATCATCACGGCGTAGCGTGCATACCCTACCACGCTAAGCAAGGGACAGCTGAGTGAATACAGGATCTTCATCAAAGAAACCGGCTCAAGCCGGCGACGCATCGACTGCATCAAATGATTGCAGCCCATTCTCCCTCAACGGAAACAATGCGGACCTCATCAGTTCCGTACTCATGAACAGCTTTCATGTCACTTCCTTCATTGGATGTGATATCAACGGCCGAGTCTTGTTTGCCAACCCAGTCGCATCCGCGGGTCTCCGGAGCATCGACGACTCATCGCCTATCAACAAGACACTCCACGAGCTCGCCCCATCAGAATGGGCAGACGAGCGAGTCGAACTAATCAAGCTCTCGATCGAACGCCAACGCACCCTCTACCTACTCGAGATCCTCGTCGGCACAAGACTCTGCTCAACACTGCTCCCCATCAAACTCAGCGAAGAGCACGACAAGGGTGACATCCCCGCAAACGAGCACGGCGAACACTGGATCTGCATCATGACCGTCGAAGCCGCAAGCCCGCTCATGGTCGATTGGCTCAGAGAAAAGTTCCCGAGCGAGGACATAGTCGAAGCACAGGTCATCGATCTCGGGAAGCTCTCGGTCCTCTCACCGCGCGAACTCGAAGTCGCCGCCCTCATGGGACAGGGGCTCCGCCAGAAACAAATCGCTGAACACCTGCACAGGTCCGTCTCGACTGTGGATCGACACCGTGAGCGCATCGGTGAAAAGCTCGGCATCACGGACCGGGTCCAACTCGTCGCGATGGCGCGTGAAGCCGCGCTCCAAGTCGAAGACGCTCGCAAGACACAGGTCAGCTTCGCGGAGCACCGATTGCTCCGTCATCAACAGAAGAACAACCAGTAACACTCTCCAGAACATTGGATCCCACTGCACGAAATCGTGTATACTCCTGTCGCATAATCAATTGATAGGTTTCCAATGAACTCGACCGACCCAGAAAACTTGAACTCACAAGAGCGAGCCGATTCGCTCCTCCGATCAGTCGAGCACATCTCGATGCGTTCACTCTTCGCGGAACTCATGATCGGGATGTACGCCGTCTCCATCATGGTCTGGGACGAGAAAGGCACCATCCTGTGCGCCAACGAGGTCGCCGCACGAGGATTCCAGCAACCCGACCCCGAATCACTCCAAGGCAAATCGCTCCACGACTTCGCCCCCACAAGCTGGGCAAACGAACGGTATTCTGTTGCCAAACTCGCGATCCAATCTGGGAGACGCATCACTTTCCTCGAGATCCTCGGCGGATACCGACTCCGCACGCTCATCCGCCCGATCCGGAGCCAGACCGACCTGAATTCGCACGACTGCGTGCTGGTCACTGTAGAAAAAATTACCTCATCAGAATACGAGTACGCACGCTCTTCGAAAACCAACGAGATGGTCGTGCATGCCAACATCAACGATCTGGGTCAGCTCGATGTCCTCACCAGTCGGGAACTCGAGGTCCTTGCGCTCATGGGACAAGGCTTGCGTGCTAAGGAAATCGCGAAAGAACTCTGCCGATCGGTTTCAACAATTGATAACCACCGAGACAACATCGGGGTCAAGCTCAACATCAAAGACCGAGGCGAACTGATCGCACTCGCCAAGCTCGCGGCTCTCCAAGTCGAAGACGCGACCAGACAACGCGTTCAGTTCTCAAAGTACATCCCGAAAAATAAATCAGACTCAGAACCGGAATCAGAACCGGAATCGCAATCAGCCCCAGAGTAAGTTCAGCCCTGAACCCCCGCCGATTCACCACGTGAAAACAACGGCGCCTGATCCGGGCTGGGTGTGGGTCTCGATGACAAATCATCAAGCTCCCGCTGAATGTCTTCAAGCGTCGACAGCTGCAGGTGCTCAGTCGCAAACCGGATATACGCGATCTTATCGACATCACGCAGCTTGCTCATCACCCGCTCGCCGATCAGAACCGTCGGAACCTCGCGCTCGAACTCGCTGTGGAGCTCATCCTCGACACGCTTCGCAAGCTGCTGCTTCACATCCTCAGAGATCGGCCGCTTCCCGCACGCGTTGGCGATCCCCCGGATGATGTTCTCCGAACTAAACGCGACCCGCGACCCGTCCTTCTTAACCACCATCAACCGACCCGCGGGCTCAACACGCTCATAGGTCGTGAACCGTCGATCGCACTTGAGACAGTGCCTCCGGCGACGAATCACCGCCCCACCATCGCTCGAGCGTGAATCAATCACCTTGTCCTTGTTGTGATGACAGAACGGGCAGATCATATACAAACGCCTCCAATGCACAGATCATACCAAACTCGGTACGCCGGTGCATCGGAGACGCCGGTCAACAAATCGGCTTCCCTAATCAATGCTCCCACATCACTCCAGACCATCAAACAGGTACAGGAACTCTGTTTCCACCATCCGCTCCCGAAGGTACCGCTCCCGATCTTCATCCTCAGCGATCTGAGCCCGCAATCGGTTGCTGATGCCGGACCGAGCGTTCAACAGTTTTTTCAGATCTTCAGTCGTAGGTCCGTCTTGCTTCGGATGCTGTTCCAAGAGCCGTATCTGCTGGATAAGCGCCTGGATCGCCCCCTCGTTCTCGGTAAGCTCATCCTTCGTATTCATCAGATCGTGAACAATCTCCGAATGACGGATCATGATCCGTTCATACGCCTTGCTCCGTCGGACTTCGAGTTCGTGCTGCTCAGCTGCCTGCCTCTTGGCGCGCTCCTTCTGACGCTGCTCGATCACGGCATCGAGTTCAAAGACCATCTTCAGGATCTCTTCGTGGATCTCAGGAATCGCCGCGACCACGATCGTTTCATTGACCACTTCGATCGATGCGAGCGACAGGTCATGCTTCACCGAGAGCAGGTTCTCCAACGATTTCGCGTAGTCGAATAGCTCATGCCGCTCAACCCAATCAGAAAGCGGAAGCACCCGAGTCACGATCCGGCTCCTCTGGTACTCCTCCTCAGTCTGGAAGAGAACCGCATCGTCGGTCACCTGTACATTGAATCCACCGCTCACCGCATCGAAGGCCTTATGGAACGCCTCGACCGCTTGATCCAGAGTCATCTCCCCATCAAATGACCTGGTTTGGAATGCAAGCGCCTTCTCGATGTCCGTATTCTTGACCTTCCTGCTCACTTGGAATGATCGATCGAACCCGATCGCGATCTCCTCGAGAACCCGGTACGCCGATGTTGAGCCGAGTGCAAAGGTGTGCACGCGCTCCTGATCCTGAGCCTCATCCTCAGCATGCACCAATCGACCTCCGCTCTCTCCACCAGCAAGTATGTCTGCGCCCCCTTGGTTCTGCAAGGAAATTCCCCCGACCGACAGACCCGCGATCGCTGCTGTTATCAGTGCAATATTCATGATTCGTCTCCTTGGATTCGCCCGTGAATGAGCGTGTGAAATATGCTTTGCAAGCTCAGCCGTCTCACCGAGCTCAGCGACCGCGATGCGGACCGCTTCGTGTTCTTCAGTTCCCGTGATCAGCAAGTCGTCCACCCGAGAACGCAGATGGTCCTCGAGCTCGTCGCGGACTTGCTCCCGCTCACCCTCCGGGATCGACAGCATCGAGGTCAGCACATCGAGCCAAGACCCGATCGAATCGCGATTCGATGGCGATACCCGATCACCCTTGCGTCGTGTCTTCCGTGATGGAGGGGTCACCCGTCCCATCACCCCACCACTCCTGCATCGATACCAGCATCCATTACAGGAACTACGAACCCATCCAGGATCGATTGCACCTGTCGATGATGCTCGATGCGCTTCTGGAGCTGCTTGCGCCCCTTGGCGCTGAGCGTGTACCACTTCCGCCGACGCCCGGTCGAATCCGGATCCGCAGTCGCGGCTTTCACTTCTTCCCAGCTCGTCGTCACCAACCCACTCTTCTCGAGTTTCGTCAGCAACGGATACATCCCAGACGCGCTGAGCTTGAAGTGCCCCTCCGAACGAGCGGCGATGCTCTTGCTGATCGCGTACCCATACGAAGGCCCCTCAGCAAGCACAGAGAGGACGACGAGTTCCGAATGATCTTGTTTGAGTGTCAGCATGGTGTACTCCTCGAACTATTGTACGAATCAGAATATATCGTGTTTCGATATATCTGAATAAATATACCGTGATTTCAAATAAAACCCCTTCACACCCTTGAAACAGCATTCTCAAGATGCTATTTTCTCATTATAGAAATTGAGAAAACAATGCAAAGCCTCCCCACCATCGCCCACGCCCTCTCCGATCCCAACCGCGTCCGCCTGCTCGTCGCGTGCCTGGACCAAGAACGCTGCGTTTGCCAACTCGTCGAGTTGATCGACCTCTCCAACGCATCGATCTCCAAGCACCTCGCGACGCTCAAGAACGCGGGCCTCCTCGAATCTCGCCGAGAAGGACGCTGGGTCCACTACCAGACCCCTTCCACACCCGAAGCGATCATCGCAGATGCGCTGGCCTTCGTCCGTATCCATTCAGTCTCCGACCATCAGGTCCAAGCCGACCAAATCAGACTCGCACAGATCGACGCGATCGATCCCGCCGAGCTCGCCAAACAACAACGCACTCAGCAGCGGACATCGTGCTGCTGATCCACCCGAAGGGAATTTGACATGAACACCAACGAACAACTCCGACAGCAGATTCGCAACGACTACGCCGGGATCGCATCCGCGACCTCCGAGTCCGTCGCGACAACCGGCTCCTGCTGCGCCGGCGCCTGCGGCGTCACCGAAACCATCGACGCGAACGAACTCGCAGAAAAGATCGGCTACACCAAAGATGAACTCGAAGCCCTCCCCGCCGACGCGAACATGGGACTCTCCTGCGGCAATCCCACCATCATCGCGAACCTGAAAGAAGGCGAAACCATCCTCGACCTCGGATCGGGGGGCGGTTTCGACATCTTCCTCGCAGGACCAAAGGTAGGCAAGACCGGCAAAGCCATCGGCATCGACATGACCCCCCAGATGATCGACAAAGCCCGCGCCAACATTGACCACTACACGAAGACCACCGGGCTCACCAATGTCGAGTTCCGATTGGGCGAAATCGAGCACCTCCCCGTCCCCGACGCCTCCGTCGATGTCATCATCTCCAACTGCGTCCTCAACCTTTCGATGGACAAGCAACAAGTCTGGAACGAGATCAGTCGCGTCCTCAAACCCGGAGGCCGCGTCGCGATCTCCGACATCGCGCTGCTCAGCGAAGTCCCATCAGAGATCAAAGAAATCCTCGAAGCATGGGCCGGCTGCGTCGCCGGCGCGATCCCCATCGAGGACATGCGTCAGCAGATGGTCAACGCAGGCATGGACAACCTCACCCTGACCCCCAAGCCCCACTATGTCGATGCACTCACCGCCGCCAACGACCCGCTCTACGCAAAGGTCACCGCGCTGCTGCCCGAAGGTCAGACCGCCGCGGATGTGATCACGAGCGTGGACATCTTGGCCACTAAGCCCTGCGGCTGTGCGAGCGGATGCTGCTAGTTCTTTACATAGACAGAATGAGATTCCCGATCAGCGAACCCAGCAGGAGCGCGAGCACGATCAGGAATGGAGGCCAGAGCAACCGATCCACAACATCGCTGCTCGACTTCTCCGCTGTATTCTCTTGAAGCGGGGTCACCACCGCCGCCTCCGCTTGCGCGAGCGCGGTCAGGTCCGCTTCACCCATCACATCCTTGTGCGCGATCGGTGGGACTTCCCCGTTCTTGAGCGCCCGAAGATCAACCAGCAGATCATGACAGTTCTGGTAGCGATACTTGACCTTTTTCGCCATCATCATCTCGATGACTTCGCTGATCCCCGCGCTCAGCTTCGGATTCACATGATCGGGTGGAACCAGTTCGCTCTTGAGGTGCTTGTGCATCACCGCGCTCGGGCTCTTCCCTTCAAACGGCACCGCGCCCGTCACCATGTGGTACAGCGTCGTCCCGAGTGAGTAGATATCCGCGGGTGGTCCGATGTTCTTCTCGCCACGGATCTGCTCGGGTGAGATGTAGTACGGCGTTCCAAACGCACGGCCCGCTTCTGCTTCCGCGGCTTCCACATCACTGATCGCACGTGCAAGCCCCATATCCGCGAGCTTCACCACACCCTCTTTCGTGATCATGATGTTCTTGGGTTTCACATCCCGGTGGATCAATCCACGCGCGTGCGCGTGCTCGAGCGCTTCCGCGACCTGAATGATGATCTCCACCGCGAGCTTCTCATCAAACCGCTTGTGCTCAACGATGTCCTCGTGGACCGTTCGCCCTTCCACATACTCCATCACGAAGTAGTAGATGTCGCCCTCATTGCCCACATCAAACGCCTGAACAATGTTGGGGTGATTGAGCGAAGCCGCCGCGCGTCCTTCCGCAAAGAACCGCTCAATAAACTGCGGGTTCTGCGAAAACTTCTCGGGGAGCTTCTTGAGCGCCACCATGCGATCCAGCGAGACCTGCTTCGCTTTGTACACCGTCGCCATCGCGCCGGCGCCGAGCTTCCCGAGGATTTTGTATCCGCTGATCTTGTTCCCCGACCGTTCCGCTTCGATCGCTTCGCGCAGGCGCGCCAGCTGACGCTTGGTGATGAACTCCCGATCAACCAGCACATGCGCCAGCGATTTGTCGGACGACTCATCGCCCTCGCTGCGTGCCATCGTTTTACAGTGCTTGACCTCTTCGCTGGTCGCGAGTCCCTGATCGATGACCAGACGACCGATCAGCGTATCGAGGTTGGTCCCGGACTTCGTGGCCGCGAGGATGGACTTCTCAGAATCCTCAACCGTCGCCGCATCTTCGGATCCGAGCTCGAGCGGTGCAGTATCCTCCGGCGAAACCGGGTTCACTCCAGCGACCGATTCATCATCCACCAGCCGAGGCACCGAGTTATCATTCTGCTGCTGAGACATAATCTATGCCGAGTTCCACAACCTAAAGACTACCGAGTACTGCTCCGCGCCGAACCCGCCCACAAGCGAATCGACCGACGCACCACGAACACCGAGGGTAGGCAGCAAACACGGGCCCTGACCACACAAGCCCCTCCGCCCACTCGATATGCACCCCCAGACCGGATCTGGGAACGACATATTAACAGATACGGCCGGATCCGGGAGCGGATCAACACGATCCCAACAAATCAGAGAATCTCCCGTCCACCAATCCCTCGATA
>JAEPQP010000223.1 GCA_017640485.1 Phycisphaerales bacterium
CAACTTCGATCCCGACCTGACTGGGTTCACCATGAGCGAAATCGATGCCTCGCTTGGTGCTACTCAACCCACCCAATCGGACAGTCAGGATGCGGATGACGTGGTGCTCGAGCGCCCCAACGCCGAAAATTGCATCGTCCGTTCAGGCGATACTTGGATACTCGGTCCGCACCGACTGTTGTGCGCCAACTCACTGCTCCAGGAGAGCTGGGAAAAACTGATGCGGAGGGAGAGCGCCGCTGCTGTGATCACTGATCCTCCCTATAATGTACGGGTTCGCGGTCATGTCACGACAAGACGGGACCACTCTGCCCACAGGGAGTTTGCTTTCGCTTCCGGCGAGATGACGTCAGCCAAGTACACTATTTTCCTCAAGACCGTCTTCGCGCACATGCAACGGATCATCCGGCGCAACGGGTTGCACTATGTCTTCATGGACTGGCGTCATCTCGGAGAATTGCTCGAAGCCGGAAGTGTCCTCGGACGCCAGATCAACCTTTGCGTCTGGAACAAGACCAATGCCGGGATGGGTTCGATGTACCGCTCCAAGCACGAACTGGTCGCCGTCTTCATCACCGGCGATGGCTCACCCATCAACAACGTCCAACTTGGCAAGTATGGTCGCTACCGCACTAATGTATGGGACTACGCAGGAGCCAACACCTTCCGGCGCGGTCGGGCCGAGGACCTCGCGGACCATCCGACCGTCAAACCAGTCGCCCTACTCGCTGATGCCGTGCTCGACTGCACGCACCGCGGTGACATCGTGGCGGACCCGTTTTCAGGCAGCGGCTCGCTGATCCTGGCCGCCGAACGAACCGGGCGACGCGCCCGTTCAATTGAGATTGATCCTGCCTACGTCGAGATCGCGATCCGGCGCTGGCAGGACCGCACCAGTGGGACTGCCCGCCACGTACAATCGAATCTCTCCTTCGACGAAGTCGCAATCATTCGAAGAACCGGTGCGGAACCGGTCCGGCATCGGTCCCGTCGTTCTGCCTTGGGAGGCAGCTCGAAATGACTGATCGGGATCAAAAGGAAGGTATCGGCTACGGCAATCCCCCGAGACATTCCCGCTTTCAAAAGGGACAGTCGGGGAACCCGAAGGGACGCCCTAAAGGTTCGCGCAACATTTCCAAACTAGTAGAGCGCGCGCTGCGCAAGCCTATCACAATCACTGAGGCTGGAGAACGTCGGACCCTGTCTCGCGCCGAAGCGATCGCGACACGTCTGATCAGTGACGCGTTGTCGGGCAAACACCAGGCGCAGAAGCTTGTCATCGAGATGGATCGAGATCGCGAAAACCGACAGCAACACAACAAGGATATCGAGGCAGCTAAGACAGAGGCGCAGAACGACACAGACAGGCAACTGATCGAGACGTATCTGCGCAGCAACGGACTGGACACGACGTTCCTCCAGGACGGACCGCCGAACGATCAATCAGAAGCGACAGTCGAACCTACAAAAGACAGTGCACCCGCCACGGACTTTCCAGCGTCAGGTGATCCA
>JAEPQP010000049.1 GCA_017640485.1 Phycisphaerales bacterium
GGGAGGGGTCCACAAGTTCATGAACTGGAACGGCCCCATCCTCACCGACTCCGGAGGGTACCAGGCCTACTCCATGGCTGACATCAACAGCATCGACGAAGACGGCGTCTCCTTCAAGTCCATCCTCGATGGGTCCAAGGTCCGCATGAACCCAGAAATCGCGATGCAGGTCCAGAATGAACTCGGCCCCGACATCATGATGGCCTTCGACGACTGCCCGCCATCCGTTGATCCAGACGCCGGACCCGTCAACCAGACTCGGTTGCGCCACGCAACCAAACGCGACACCAAGAAGAAATCCCAGTACAACCACCACGAGCGTCTCATCCTCGCCAACGAACGCACCGTCCGTTGGCTCGAGCGCTGCAAAGCATCCCATGCTCGCCCATCCGAGCAATCCCTCTTCGGGATCGTCCAAGGCGGTACCGATCTCGAGCAACGCGACTGGTCCGTCGAGCGGATCTGCAACATCGATCTCCCTGGATACGCGATCGGAGGGGTCGCCGTGGGGGAGTCGCCCGAAGACATCGCCCGAATCGTTGAGCACACCGCGCCCCAGATGCCCGAGCACAAACCCCGCTACCTCATGGGAGTCGGGTACGAACGCGACATCGTCTCCGCGGTGCTCTCTGGTGTAGATATGTTCGATTGTGTACTCCCCACCAGAAACGGCCGAAACGCGAATGCGTTTACCTCTGAACCAGGACGCGAAGGTCAAATCCGACTCCGAAACGCGGCTTTCTCGAAAGACCAACTCCCGATCGAGCCCGGATGCGACTGCCACGCCTGCAATCCCTCCTTGCATGGATGGGATACACCAGACGATCAGCCATTTACCCGTTCGTACATTCGGCATTTGTTCATGGCCGGGGAAATGCTCGGCCCCATCCTCGTCACCCTCCACAATCTCCGATTCTTCCAACGACTCACAAGCGATCTCCGCAACGCTATCCAATCAGGAAGCTGGGATCACCTGATCGCCAGCAGGCCGCATCTGAAAGACCTCGTCGAGTCCAGATGACCGAATCAAACCCCGCTGAGCCCCATCCAACGCAATTCACTGACCTACCATCACAGCCCGACGAGATATCCCCGTCAGGGACATGAAAGGTATCGCTGTATGGACATCAGCTCACCCACACACCAGTGGGCCACACACATCGTGCTCGCGCAAGACTCCAGTTCCTCCGGCGGAATGCTCGGCGCTCCCTCAGGCTCACCAAACTCCGGAAGCCAAGCTCTTGGAACACCTTCCGACGGCACCGGGACCACCGGCGCACCAGCCTCTGGGATGACCAGCCTCCTCCCGATCATGCTCCTGATGATGGCAGGGATCCTCATCATGACCTCCCTCGCCGGACGCAAAGAACGCAAGAAGCACGCCGCGCTTATGAAGAGTCTTGGTAAGAAAGACAAAGTCCGTGCCGCAGGCGGGATCATCGGAACCATCATCGAGCTCAAGAACGACGAGGTCCTGCTCGAAACCGATCGTGCTTCCAACACCAGAATCCGCGTCTCGCGATCATCAATCTCCTCAGTGCTCAGTTCCAAATCCACGCCGGAAACCGAGACCGCGGATGAATCCGAATCGAAGCTCGCTGAATCCAAATAAGACCCAGCCAGCAGAAGACTGACCGGAACCAACCGGACCATATAGAGGCCATGCATGCGTCATTTCACTCGTAACTCAATCATCGCCATCGTCATGCTCGCGCTCGCGTTCTGGGCATCGAATCCGCCTTCCGAGAAGATCGGGCTCGGGAAAGACCTCCGAGGCGGCGCATCATTGGTCTACTCCGTCCAGATCGACCGCACCGAGAGTGCTTCCCAGGTCATCCCGCAGGTCATCGAGGTCCTCAAGAAGCGCATCGACCCCAACGGCCTCTACGAGATCCAGATCGTATCGCAAGGGCAAGACCGCATCGAGATCACGATGCCGCTCCCAAGCGAGTTCGTCAAGTCCTACCGCAAAGCATTCGAAGACGAACTCGACAAACTCGGCGTTGCATCCATCAAAGCCGACAAGTTCGAGCGTGTGATGGCCCTCGAGCCCGACGAACGGGCTCAGGAAATCCAGCGACTCGGTGCCAACAGCCCCAAGGTCCTCGACCTGCTCAACGAAGCCGCCCAAGCGTATGACGACGCGGAACGCTTCCGCTCGCAGCTCGAGATCATGTCCCTCAATCAGGATACTCCTGAAGAAATCATCGACAACCTGATCGACCAAGCCGCAGATGCAGAGCTCGCGTACGAAGCCGCGCGTGACACAGTGCTCGACAGCGCCGTCTCACCGGAAGATGTCCGCCGTGCACTGGAACTGTCAACCGAGCAGAAGACGATCAAGGATGAAGCAAACGATCAATACATCCCGCTCCCAAGCGAACGCGAACGGGCGCTCACCCGGATCCGCGAGCGCTACCCGGACCTGAGCGACCAGCTCGACCGAGTAATCGAATCGTACGATGTCTACTCGCAGAACCGCAACTCGCTCGACGACACCTCGGACCTCAAGCGTCTCGTCCAAGCCGCGGGTGTCCTGAGCTTCCGCATCACCGCAGAGCCATCCGGAACGGGAAACTCCACCTACGCGCACCCAGACGAACAGCGTCTCCGCGAGAAGCTCCGCACCTCTGGACCAACCCAAGCAAGCTCACGCGACGCGCGATGGTTCAAGCTCAACAAACTCGAGAGCTGGTTCGACTCCGTCGAAGGTTACGAGAGCATGATCGCGGATCCCGCCTCGTACTTCGCATCACGCTACCGCTATGTCGTTGAAGAGTACGAAGGCAACTTCTACATGCTCTGCTGGGACGCACGCGGCCTCCGCATGACCCAAGCCGACGGCCGCTGGAAAGTTGAAAGCTCAAGACGCTCCGTCGACCAGCTCGGCCGGCCCGCGATCGGATTCACAATGGACGCCGCCGGCGCGAACCGACTCGGCGATCTCACCGGTCCAAACACCGGCGCAAACATGGCTGTCCTCCTTGACGACGAGGTCTACACCGCTCCGCGCCTCAACTCCCGCATCTCCAAGTCAGGGATCATCGAGGGCGATTTCTCCCCAGAAGAAATCGACTATGTGGTCCGAGTCCTGACCGCGGGTTCACTCCAAGCGAAAATCTCCGCTGAACCGATCTCCGAAAACACGATCGCCCCCGATCTTGGACAAGACAACCTCGACGCGGGTGTCCGTGCAGGCATCATCGCACTCGTCGTCGTGTCGATCTTCATGGTCCTTTACTACCTCGGGTACGGCCTCGTCGCCGTGCTCTGTCTGAGCGCCAACGCACTCCTGATCCTCGGCGCCCTCGCCCTCTCGCGTGCATCGCTCACCCTCCCGGGTATCGCAGGCATCATCCTCACCTTCGGTATGGCGGTCGACGCGAACGTCCTGATCTACGAACGCATCCGTGAAGAGATCTACAAAGGACTCGAACTCCGCCAAGCCGTCAAGGTCGGGTATCAGAAAGCACTCTCCTCCATCGTCGACGGCAATGTCACCAACCTCATCGTGTGTTTCGTGCTCGCCAATGTCGGGACACAGGAAATCAAGGGCTTCGCGATCACGCTAGGTATCGGTGTCATCTGCACCATGATCAGCGCCCTCTTCATCAACCACCTCATCATGAGCACCCTGGTTGACAAGATCCGCATCAAGAAGATGGTGATGCTCCCAACCGTCATCCAACCGCTCGAGCGACTGCTCAAGCCGAATATCAACTGGATGGGACTCCGTTGGGTTTGTCTGGTCATCTCCGTCTGCTATGTAGGTCTGGGAATCTCCATGATCATCTTCCAAGGCGAGAAGATGCTCGACACTGAGTTCCGAGGCGGTACCCAGGTCACCATGAACCTCAAGCACTCGGATCCAAACGATTCAACATCCGACCGCATCACCTCGACGCGTGCCGAGATCGAAGAACGCGTCAAGTCGCTCGGTGAGGAAGTCGGTGAAGACTCCTCCATCCGCGCCCTCCGCAGCGCCGAGATCATCCCCGTCGACCCACAAGCCGACGGCATCACCTCCGACAAGTTCATCGTCAAGACCTTCGCAACCGACCGCCAAGCCGTCGGCAACGCGATCAGCGCTGAGTTCCAAGATATGCTCGACGCCCCCCCGGCGCTCAACTTCCGCTACTCAACCAGCGAGCAAACCGCGGGCGCTTCGGTCTACCCAGTCCTCACCGCACGCCTCGGAGAAAACATCGCTCGTCCTGAGTACAGAAACTCGATCCCTGACTTTGTCGGAGGCGTCGCGATCCTCGTCGAAGACCTCGAGCCAACCCCGTCGCTGGAAAGTCTCGAATCACGACTCGACATCACACGACGGAAAACAGACTTCAGCGATCTGCTTGGACGCCAATCCGAGATCATCATCCTTGAAGGCGATCCAAACGCCGTCAGATCGTTCGCGTACCTCAGTTCGACCGAAGACCTGACCTACTTCGACAACGCCGACGCATGGGAATCCGAGATCGCTTCGCGCGAATGGGATCTCATCCGCGCCGCATTGACCACCGCGTCGGATCAACTCAGCGTTCAGAACTTCTCCCCAGCAATCGCGGAGAACTTCCGAGCAACCGCGTTCGCCGCAGTGCTCCTCTCGTTGCTGCTGATCCTGATCTATATCTGGGTCCGATTCGGTTCGGTCCGTTATTCCGGTGCCGCGATCGCCGCACTCACCCACGATGTGCTCACGACCATCGGTCTGATCGCACTCGCGGAGATCATCTACGACCACCACATCTTCACCGATCTGGCGCAGACGCTCCTCATCGAGCCGTTCAAGATCGACCTGAACCTCGTCGCCGCGATGCTGACCATCATCGGGTACTCACTCAACGACTCCATCGTCATTATGGACCGTATCCGTGAGAACCGCGGGAAGCTCTCGTACGCATCCAGAGAGGTCATCAACCAGTCCATCAACGAGACCATCTCGCGTACCGTGATCACATCGGGAACCACCCTCTTCGCTGTACTGATCCTCTACATCTACGGCGGTCAAGGCGTCCGAGCATTCTCGTTCGCCCTCCTCGTTGGTGTGCTCATCGGGACCTACTCATCCATCGCCGTCGCGGCACCACTCGTCTGGTCACGCAAAAAGGACACCTCCAAGTCCACGATGGACGAAATGCTCGAAATTCCTGAGGGCTGATCAAGAATCCGAAGCCCACGCAGGACGGCTCGGTTGCTGGTACACTATCGATGAAGGACACTCCTATGGATGATCGTTCATCAAAGATCTACTTCGGACTCTGCATGCTGGTGCTGATCTGGATCGGTGTCTACTGGGCATGGGAACCCGGTCAATCCGACAAACCCAAAATCTCAATCGCGCCGATACAGACCACTGCTCAGGACGATCCAGAAGTCGATCCCCCAAGCCAACCAGTCCAGCAACAGCCCGACACCGATCCAGTAGAGCAATCAGAGCCCGAGATCCTCAGACCACCGATCCAATCCGATGAGCTGCCCCCAGCGAACACCGGTCCAAGACTCATCGCTCCAGAGTTCACCACCCACACCGTTATCGAAGGTGAGATCCTGCAGACCATCGCAGAGAAGTACTACGGCAAATCCAATATGTGGAATGTCATCGCTCGCGCCAACCCACGGATAGATCCGCTCAAACTCCGTGAAGGGATGACCCTCCGTATACCCAAGGATCCCAACAACATCCAAGGCGTTGTCGATACATCAGACAGCGACACAGAAACACTTGATCAACAAGAGCCGATCGTGGACTACATCGTCCAGTCCGGAGACTCACTGACCCTGATCGCTCAGCGTTTCTACGGCTCATCGAAGCATGCCCGATTCATCTATGAATCCAACCGCGATATTCTGAGGTCGATGGACGACATCAGCATCGGACAGACCCTGAAACTCCCCCCGCTCGACCCATAACCAATCGCCAAAATTCCCCGCTTGAACAGGGTTTCAAGCCCTAGAATCTGCACATGACCACGACCCCACCAGTCTACATCATCAGCGGCGGAGCCGGATTCATCGGATCCAATCTCGTCGCAAGACTTCAGCGCGATGAGCCCGAAGCACGCCTGTATGTCGTCGATGATTTCTCGACAGGGTCCTACGCGAACATTGTCGAAGCATGCATCCGTCACAACGCGGGTCCTTTCCGTGGCACCATCATGCCTGACTCAATCACCGATCTGAACTGGCAACCCGCGATCATGGGTCTCAAACCCAAAGCGGTCTTCCACCTCGCCGCGATCACCAACACACTCGAGTTTGATGAGAAGAAGATGATCTCCGTCAACTCCGAGCCATTCATCGACATCCTCGATGCATGCATCGAATCTGAAGTACCCCTCGTCTACGCATCCTCGGGCGCTACCTACGGCACTCCTCCACAAGCCGAGCAAGAGATCCCATTCCCGATCGACGCCGCCGGGAACCCGAGCAATGTCTACGGCTTCTCCAAATGGCTCATGGATGTCGAAGTCCAGCGCGTTTTCCAACAATCGCTGATCGATTCCGGAAAGCTCCCCCATGTCGTGGGTCTCCGTTACTTCAATGTCTTTGGACCCGGAGAAGCCCGCAAGGGCAAAATGGCTTCCATGATCTACCACTTGGCAAACCAGATGCTCGCTGGGAACAACCCCAAGATTTTCGAGCACGGCCAGCACCAACGCGATCAGATCTTCGTCGACGACATCGTCTCCGGAACCATCGCGGCATCCAAAGCATCAGCCAAGCCCGGTATCTACAACCTGGGTTCAGGAACCACGACCACCTTCAACGACATCGTCGACGGCATCAACACCGCTCTGGGAACAAGCAAACAGCCTGAGTACATCCCGATGCCCGAAGAGATGATCACCAGCTACCAACACTACACCTGCGCCGACATCACCAAAACAACCGAAGGACTCGGTTGGGCCCCAGAGCACACACCCTCTGAGGCAATCATCAGCTACGCTGCGCAGCTCGCGAAGGATTCACAGAAAGCGACGGCCCACCCATCATGACCGACCCGACCACAGATCCGACAAACCCAAACACAATCAGTGAACTCAAGCCCCGGAGAACCAGATCCATGCCAATGAAGCGCGTACTCGTCACCGGCGGCGCCGGATTCCTCGGCTCTCACCTCTGCGAAAAACTCATCGCACAGGGACACGATGTCATCTGTCTCGACAACTTCTTCACCTCCCAAAAATCAAATGTCCTCCATCTGCTCGACAACAAGAACTTCGAGCTTATCCGTCACGACATCACCCACCCGATCTGGCTCGAAGTCGATCAGATCTACAACCTCGCATGCCCCGCAGCGCCGGGTCACTACCAGTACAACCCGATCAAAACCATGAAGACCTCCGTCATGGGCGCGATCAACACCTGCGGTATGGCTAAGCGATGCAACGCCAAAGTCCTCCAAGCATCAACCTCCGAAATCTACGGCGATCCAACCGTCCACCCGCAACCCGAATCCTACCGCGGAAATGTCAACACCCTCGGCCCACGCGCGTGCTACGACGAAGGAAAGCGAGCCGCCGAAACCTTGTTCATGGACTACCACCGACGCCATGGACTCGATATCCGCATCGCGCGCATCTTCAACACCTACGGCCCGCGCATGCACCCATTCGATGGACGCGTCATCTCCAACTTCATCCTCCAAGCACTCATGGACCAAGACATCACCCTCTTCGGTGACGGCTCCCAAACCCGCTCCTTCTGCTACCGCGATGATCTTGTCGACGGCCTCATGCGACTTATGAACACCGACGCCGAGGGGATCCACCTCCCAGTCAACCTGGGAAATGAGGGCGAGTTTACCATCAAACAGCTCGCCGAGATGACCATCGAGATGACCGGATCCAAGTCGCAGATCGTCTACCACGACCTCCCCGAAGATGATCCAATGCAGCGGAAGCCCGACATCACGCGTGCACGCAACCTCCTGGATTGGAACCCCACCATCCAGTTCGAGCAGGGACTCGCCCAGACCATCGAGTACTTCCGCAGCGTGGACCTCGATGAGTACCGCGAGCCCACCCCAAACCACATCATGGCGTGATCGGGTCCATATTGGACCCCGCTCGATCGGATTTCCGATACACTACAAATCATGCAGATCCCACGCTACCCAGACGATCCGTGCCTCATCATCACCGATGCAGGTCTCCCCTCACTGATCCTCTCCGCAATGCTCAGCGAGCAGCAATCTTCGAAGGATCAACAGCGATCGATCCTCTACCCCGCATGGTGGACATCACAGTCCGACATGGACCTCCTGGTCCCCGCCATCGATCGTGCAGTGGATATGCAAGCCGACCTCCTCACCCTCGGCGTCGACCGAGATCACGCGGGGTATCCAGAAGATTCCACTGACGCGAGCAACGCAACTCTCGGTGTGCATCAATCACGCATGCTCCTCGACGCCGCGGCCCTCGCGATCAAGCTCGGATTCAAACGTGTCCTCTGGCCCATCCACATCCAAGAATCCACAGAAGACGCTCAGCGACTGAGCCAAATCTCAACAGCAATCGACCGCTCAATCCTCGCCGCCCGTCTCGCAACCCTCGATGCCCAGTCGCAAGGCGGAGTCGAAGTCACCATCGAGACCCCGCTTGTAGACCTGACCGATCAGCAACTCGCCGACATCGCCGCGGATCTCAATGTACCCATCACCTCCTGCTGGTGGACGGATCATGCTCTCCCGCAAGCAGAAACGGAGAGTGCTCGTTGGAACAAAGAATCTCAAACTGCATCAATGCTGGAGACCCGCCCCGCTCAGCACACACGAGTCTGATCGATATCCATCCGCTCTATCTGACTTCAAGGAACCCAGCGGAATCCGTGAATACACTTCCGGACTATGTCAACAACGCACGCATCCAACGCATCGTCAAGCAGTTCCAAAGCCGTCGTCCACCGCTGGTCACAGACCCTGATCCCGACCACCCGCGACGCGCCGTCCGATGCGCAGATGCCATCCCACATCTTCATGACCCGCGCCGGGTACATCCGCCCGGTCGGAGCGGGGATCTACAACTACCTCCCCCTCGCGTGGCGCTCGCTCCAGAAAATCTCCCACATCATCCGTGAAGAACTCGATGCCGCGGGCGCATCTGAGATGCTTATGCCAGCGCTCATGCCCACCGAGCTCTACGCCGGAACCAAACGCGATCAAGACTACGGCGATCTCCTCTTCCAACTCGAAGACCGCCACGGCCGGAAAACCGCGCTCGGACCGACCCACGAGGAAGTCATCACCGACCTCATGTGTGGATCGCTGACCAGTTACAAGCAGTTTCCCCTGAACCTCTACCAGATCCAAACCAAGTTCCGCGACGAAGCCCGCCCACGCGCCGGGCTCCTCCGCTGCCGAGAGTTCATCATGAAGGACGCCTACTCCTTCCATCTTGAACTTGATGGCGACGCGGGTCTCAACGCCACCTACGACAAGATGTACCAAGCCTACACCAACATCTTCACCCGTTGTGGTCTGGACTTCTCCCCAGTCGAAGCCGAAGCCGGACCCATCGGAGGATCCGCATCCCACGAGTTCATGGTCAACTGTGTCAACGGCGAAGACACCATCCTCGTCTGCCCAGTCTCCGGATACGCCGCCAATGTCGAGAAAGCCGAGATTGGCAATCGGAACCACGACTGGACCACTGCACCAACCGCCGAAGTCACCAAGCACCACACCCCAGGCATGCCAGGCATCCAACTCGTCGCCGAGCACCTTGGCACCGACGCCGCGGGTATGCTCAAGACCCTTGTGATGCAGACCCAAGAAGACACCCCTCGCTGGGTTCTCGCCGTCGTGCGTGGAGATCATGAGGTCAACGAAGCCAAAGTCCGCGATGCTGTAGGCACCGCAGTCCAGATGGCCGACGAGAAAGCCGCAAAGGAAGCCGGATTCGCAATCGGCTATGTCTCTCCGAACATGCTCGAGAAACTCGACATGGTCATGGTCATCGATCCCGACGCGATCAACAACGCGAGCTGGGCAACCGGCGCCGACGAATCCGATCACCACATCACCGGATTCAACTGGTCCAGAGATCTCCCAAGTGCTCAGGACAAAGCGATCGTCGCCGACATCCGCAACGCAGCAGCAGGGGACCCATCCCCCCGTGCCGAGGGCGCAACCCTCGAAGCCAAGCGCGGGATCGAAGTCGGGCACATCTTCAAGCTCGGCACCAAGTACTCAGAAGCAATGGGTCTCAGCGTTCTTGACCAGAACCAGAAAAAGCAAGATGTCATCATGGGATGCTACGGAATCGGGGTCTCTCGCACCCTCGCGTCGTGCATCGAGTCGTCCCACGATGACAACGGCATCATCATGCCCGCCGCGATCGCTCCGTACCATGTCCAGATCATCACGATCAAACCAAACGAAGACGGAGTACTCGACCACGCATTCTCTCTCGCCGATGAACTCGCCGAGCAAGGCCTCGATGTCCTCGTCGACGACCGCAACGAACGACCCGGGCCCAAGTTCAAGGACGCGGACCTCATCGGGATCCCGCTCCGGATCATCGTCTCTTCCAAGGCGATCGAAGCGGGTCAGGTCGAGTTCAAGCAACGCACCGATGAGGGGAAAGCCCAACTCATCAACCGCTCCGATGTGGTCGATCGCTGTGTCTCACTGATCGCACACTAAGTGCACAGCGTCGCGACCAGTCTGTATACAAGGCTTTCTACCTGATTTCCTTGGATTTCAGCCGATCCCCGATTGACAGGGAGCGCGATTTCTGCGACGATGCAGCGTCCGCTCCAGCGGGAACCCACCGTTATCGGTCTTTGAGCCACGCTGTTCAGTGCTCGTCCCAAGACCGATCGCCCATGCGTCGAAACAGGAGAAACCAATGCGTTCATCATCCACCCCGCGCCGCACCCTTTGCGGAGCGCTCGTTGTAGCCACACTCGCCGGAACAGCCCTCGCCGCACCGGTCGGGGTGAGCGACGCCATCCGCTGGACCAACGGCATGACCGATCAGGTCACCCAGATGCCCAAAGCCCAGCTTTCGCAGACCATCTCCCAGCTCTCCGCTCGAGTGAACGCCTCCCGTGTCCTCGTGAGTCTCGATCGCCCACTGACCGCCAACGAACGCGCCGAACTCGAAGCACAAGGACTCACCCTCCTGAGTTCGCTCGGATCAACGCACCACTTCGCATCGCTCTCCACAGATGCCAACGCCGCCGCCCTCTCGGAATCCGCGATCATCAGCGTCACGCCCGTCCAGAACTACCAGAAACTCCACACCGATCTCCTGACCGGGCTCATCCGCCCTTGGACTGTCTCCGATCATGGCGCAATCGCCAAGACCCCGCTCGCCCAGCGAGCGAAGAACGAGTCGCTCCTCGTCGAAGAGTTCACCCAAGCCGGAATCGATCCCACGATTGCCGTCACCGTGATGTTCCACAAAGACGCGAACTACAATACCGAATCGCAACGCCTTGCGAAGCAACTCGGCGCCCGGGTCGCATCGCAGATCTACTCCGTAAACGCCGTCATCCTCCACATGCCAGCATCGCAGATCGACGCCCTCGCGAGCGATGACGCCGTCATGTGGGCCGAGCCACCGCTCCCACCGATGGGCGAGCTCAACGCCGAGAACCGCGCCCTGACCGGCGTCAACACCCTCCAGACCGCTCCGTATGACCTCGACGGCTCCGGAGTCACCGCACTCATCTACGACGCCGGGAAAATGGCAAACCACGCAGACATCGACGGCCGCATGACCGTCGGAGTCTCCGACACCGACGGCATCTCCGACCACGCTACCCATGTTGGTGGAACCGTCGGGGGCGACGGCACCGCATCAGGTGGAAACCATCGCGGCATGGCGCCCGCCGTCGATCTCATCTCCTACGCCTTCGAACAAGAGGGTGGACTCCAAGAAGGATTCCTCTACACCGATCCGGGTGATATCGAAGCCGACTACACAGAAGCCATTAATCTCTATGGCGTAGACCTCTCCAACAACTCCATCGGGACCAACACCGCTCCAAACGGCTACCCCTGTGAATGGCAAGGGAACTACGGCATTACCTCCGCGCTCATCGACTCCATCGTAGCAGGATCACTCGGAAACCCATTCCGCATCGTCTGGGCAAACGGCAATGAGCGCCAGTCCTTCCGTTGTGGTGGTGACGACTTCGGAAACCACGGCGAGTTTTACTCCACCGCACCACCCGCATGCGCCAAAAACCACATCGCCGTCGGATCAGTCGACGCCGATACCGACCTCACCAGTTCCTTCACCTCATGGGGTCCAACCGATGACGGCCGCATCAAGCCCGACATCTCCGGACCGGGTTGCCAAGCCGGAGGTGACGGAGCCGTGACCTCGATCTCATCCTTCAACTTCACCGGATATAGCGGCAAGTGCGGCACCTCCATGGCCGCGCCAACCGTCACCGGTATTTCCGCACTTATCCTCCAGCAGTACCGCGAAACCTTCCCCGACCGCGATGACCTCCGCAACGGAACACTCAAAGCGCTCCTCGCGAACACCGCAGATGACAGCGGAAACCCAGGTCCAGACTACAGATACGGCTACGGATCCGTTCGCGCCGTCCCAGCGATCGACACCGTCATCGCTGAAAACATCGTCGAATCCGAACTCGCACAAGGCGGCACCTACCAAGGCGTCATCATCGTCGATCCGGGTGAAACCGAGCTCCGAGTCACCATCGCGTGGGACGACGCGCCCGCGACCCCCAACGCCGCGACCGCACTCGTCAACGACCTCGACCTCCGACTCATCGGTTCCGACGGCACCATCTACATGCCTTGGACCCTTGATCCAAACAACCCCAACGCCAACGCGACCCAATCGACCGTGGATCGTCTCAACAACATCGAGCAAGTCTCGATCATGAGCCCACCCCCCGGCGCGTACACCGTCGAAGTGACGGCATTCAACATCGCGCAGGGACCAACCCAATCTTTCGGTGTCGTCTCCTCATCAACACTCATCAACTGCTCATCCGCAGGGATCGTCTCCGTTGGAGGCAATCTCTTCTCCTGCGAAGGCAGCACCAATGTCCAAGTCGTCGACTGTGACCTCAACACTTCCGACTTGGTCGTGGACACCGTTGATGTCATGATCGCTTCCGACTCCGACGCCGGGTTCATGATGACCCTGACCGAAACCGCACCAGAGTCCGCGACCTTCACCGCGTCATTCTCCTACTCCGACTCAGGATCAGCCGATCTCCTCGTTGGTGAGGGAGACACCGTCACCGCGTCCTACATCGACGCCGACAACGGAGAAGGGGGCACCAACCTCCTCGTCGAGTCCAGCGCCACCATCGACTGTACCCCTCCAGTCATCTCCAACGCGATGGCAAGCAACATCGAACCCCGCGGCGCAACCCTCAACGCGGACTTCAACGAACCATCAAAAGTCACCTTCAACTACGGCCCGAACATGGGCTCCCTCAATGACTCAGTCAGCGCCGGAGCGCTCGCAACCTCTCACGCCGTGTCCATCGGTGGTCTGACCGATGAATCCAGCTATGTCTTCACCGTCATGGCCGAAGACGCGGCAGGAAACATGTCGATGGACGACAACGGAGGACTCGGGTACGCATTCACCACCCCAGACATCCCGGACTTCTTCACTGAGCAGTTCCAATCCGGCCTAGACCTCGAAGGAATGTCCCTGACACTCACCCCGAGCGCCGCCGTAGACGGATACACCGCGACCATCGAGCCACTCGAAGGAGGAGTCCTCCCGTTCGAACCAACCGATGGCACACAAAGCGGAGCATCATTCAACGATGACACGCACACCCAGTACTCCATCTCCGATGGTCATTCCATCAAAATCTACGACGAGTCCTTCACATCATTCTGGATCTCACCAAACGGGTACATCACCAACACCAGCAACACCGACTACACAGAGAGCTTCGAGGATCACTTCTCAAACCCAAGAATCTCTGCACTCTTCGACGATCTCAACCCCTCCTCGTCAGGGAATGTCTACACCCAGCAACTCGCCGACCGCGTGGTGATCAGCTGGGACGAAGTGACCGAATACTTCGAATCCAACGACAACACCTTCCAGATCGAGTTGCACTTCGACGGGACCATCGTCATGTCGTGGGAAACCATCGATGTGGACGACGCCGTGGTCGGGATCTCAGAGGGCAATGGCATGGACCCTGACTTCCTCATGTCCGACCTCTCTAACTACCCCGCCTCTTCAGGTCCCTGCGATGCAGACTTCAATGATGACGGCGTTCTGGACTTCTTCGATATCTCCGAGTTCCTCTCCGCATTCTCGCGTCAACTTCCGCATGCGGACATGAACGGGGACGGCGAGTTCGACTTCTTCGATATCTCAGGATTCCTCACCCTCTACGCAGCCGGCTGTCCATAACCCGACCTACGAAGCAACACCCAAACCCACAAGCCGGGAGACATCTCCCGGCTTTTTTACACTTACCCCCAACCCAAAACGCCTACGATCATCCATGACCATTTCAGCTTCAAACGACGCAACTTCCAAGCACAATGTCCTCCTCGTCGGAGGAGGCGCCCGCGAGCACGCCCTCGCCCAAGCGATCTCCGAATCCCCGAAGCTGGGAACCTTCTTCGCTACCCATACCCAGAACCCCGGGATCGCCAAACTCGCCCAGCCGATTGATGTCCCCTACGAGAACGAGAACTTCTACCGCCTGGGACAGTTCTGCGACAAGAACAACATCGACCTCGTCGTCATCGGACCCGAGGACCCGCTCGCAGAAGGGTGGGCTGACAAGCTCGCCAAACGCGCCGACGGATCAACCCGCCTTGTCTTCGGCCCATCCCAGCGCGGAGCCCAGCTCGAAGCCGACAAGTCATACGCCAAGCAGATCATGCGCGCCGCGTCCATCCCAACCGCCGAGGGCAAAGTTTTCAAAGACGCCGACCACGCCGACGACTACATGAAGACCCGCGAAGAACCCTATGTGGTCAAAGCGACGGGCCTCGCGAAGGGCAAGGGCGTCATCGTCCCCTCAACCACTGAAGAAGCACTCGACGCGATCGACCAAATTCTCCGCAAGAAAATCTTCGGAGATGCTGGCGCCGAAGTCCTCCTCGAAGAAAAACTCAAAGGCACCGAAGTCTCCGTCCTTGCGCTCTACGACGGCAAGAACATCCTCGTCCTCCCACCTTGCCAAGACCACAAACGCCTCCTCAACAACGATCAAGGCCCCAACACCGGAGGTATGGGCGCCTTCTGCCCGTCAGGAACCCTCACCGACGAGCTCAACCACCAGATCGAATCCGAGGTCCTCGTCCCCGTCGCAGATGCGCTCCGCAGAGACGAAATCGAGTTCCGAGGCGTCATCTACGCCGGGATCATGCTCACCCCAGGGGGTCCAAAGGTCCTCGAGTTCAATGTCCGCTTCGGAGATCCAGAGTGCCAACCGCTCCTCGCACGGCTCGAATCCGATGCCCTTGATCTCCTCATGGCCACCGCCGCAGGAACGCTCGATCGCACAGATGTCCGGTTCTCCGATGACCACGCAGTGACAGTCATACTCGCCGCCGAGAACTACCCAGCAAACCCACGCAAGGGTGACCTCATCACAGGACTCGACCGCGCCGAAGCAATCCCAGGCGTCCGCGTCCATCACGCCGGGACCAAGCAAACCAAAGGCGACATCTACACCAACGGCGGGCGCGTTCTCTCCATCACCGCAACCGCACCAACCCGCGAGCAAGCCCGCGAACTCGCCTACCAAGCCGCCGATGAGATCAGCTTTGAAGGCATGCAACTCCGAACCGATATCGCGCTCCAAGAGCCCGCCAAACTCTAGTTTCCTCTTGAGTCCTCGGCACCCATCGCTGCGAGCCACGCCCCTGTGCCGCTCGCATCCTGTGATTCAAGAACCCAGACCAGCTCAACGCCATCACCAAGTGAACGCTTTAGCGATAGCGAGATTGTCCCGCTCGATGCCTCAATCCCAGCGTCGACTATAGCTGTCCGACCAGAGCGATCGGTGATCTCGATGACACCAACCGTTACGAACGGAGCCTCGCTCCCATCTGCATTGAGCCCGTCTTTAAGCACAGAAATGAACCCTGCGTTTTCCTGAGACATCACACCGAGCAGACGCTCAATCGCGCTCTTCTGAGACGGACTCGCGACCGTCCCGCCGACTTCCCACGAATCCAGCTTGGGTTTAACCACAAGCCGATCTTGACCTTCAGAGCTTGTGATCCGGAGCGAAGAGATATCCGCTCGGGTCAACGAAATCGGTGACTGCAAGACATACCCAAGCGGAGAAGCCGTCAATCGATTTAGCCCCTCTGTTTTGATCGCCACCACGACAGATCGCTGATCGCCTGATCGGTACTCCGCGAATACCTCCGAGCCCTCCGCGTCCACAGCCGATCCGAGCATGATCAGATGCTCGACCCCGGATCCATCCCGCACAAGAATCGTCGCAATCGGTGATCCAAGACCCGTCAGATCCTTGCTGTATACCTCCGAGTCATAGAACCGCTCAATGCGAAGCCCAAGGGTCAGTCCAACCATCGCGCCAACACTCTGCCCATCAGCACCAAACACCCAAGGCTCACGAATCTCCCAGCCCAAGGATGTCCGCTCGAGCACCACACGATCCGCTCCGGAAGCAACCTCAGCACCAAAGACTTCCGCGACTGTCAGATCAAAGAGTTCGGCCGATCGCCAAGACCCCAGCCCCCGCCCGATCATCGAATCACGCAGCGCCCGTTCGATGCGTCCAAACCAGCGCCCGCTAGCGATCCCATCCGTGCCACGAGACACAACCTCAACAGGAACAAATCCGCCACCCGCCTGTGAACCAAAACGGACCTCAGTCGTCATCCCATCGCCATCAACCAGCGACAAAACGCCCGCGAGATCTCCGATGGATTCGTCATCCTGAACCTGAAGCGACGCGGACGCCAGTGCTCTGAGCGTGGTCCGGACCCGAGTCGAGTCCGCGGCCCATCCAACCCGATCAGCCTCATCCAGCCGGACACGCCAACCATCAACCGCTCCAGATTCACGAAACGCGGACTCTTCATCCCCCTGGTCATCTTCAACGCGAACCTCAACCACCGCCGCCGGGTCAAACCCAAGTGTCCGGATCGATGCTTGGGTCTCAGCTGTACCAGATCCAGATCCCCGCAAGCTCGCCGAGATCAGCACCAAACCAGCAAACACACCAGCGACGATCAGCGATATCAGTATGGTTCTCAGTGACATACCCTGACTCTATTCGATCAATCCTTGACACGCACGCCCCATCAAGCCGACAATCAAAGAACATGACCACAACCCCGCCCAACGTCAGACCACTCGTCGCGATCACTTCCGACCTCATGATCCGCAAGGATCGTCCCACAGCGTACCTGACCATGACCTACGCCCACGCCGTCCACAACGCCGGAGGCACACCCGTCATCCTCCCCCCAACCACCGCTGATCCAACCGAGGTCACCAATCTCATCTCCCGCTTCGACGCCTTCATCCTCTCTGGGGGAGACGACCCCCGAACCGAACCCTTCGGAGAACCAACCCACCCATCGATCACCCCGATCCTTCCTGAAAGACAAGCCTTCGAGACCGAACTGATCAGCCAACTCCACCAGAACCCAGACATCCCCGTTCTCGGCATCTGCTTGGGAATGCAAATGCTCGCTTTGTGCAGTGGGGGATCCATGAACCAATACCTCCCCGACACCCACGACAACCACACGGACCACTGGGACAACACCCA
>JAEPQP010000122.1 GCA_017640485.1 Phycisphaerales bacterium
CGGATCATGGCATCAGTGATGTCACCAACACCCCAGCTGTGTACACGATGTACCAGCGATTCGCGTTCCTCCCGCTCAACCAACCGTTCCTGACCGTCAACCGCAACAACCAGGTCTCCACCTGGGCAGATCCAGACTACGCACCATACCAATGGGCCGACACCAACGGCGACGGCATGGCTGACGCGCGCTGGTTCGAACTCACCGCCGCCCGTGATCCCAACTCGGGATCCACCAACGAACGCGACGACATCGAGCGCCTCTACGACGCCGGGAACTTCCGCGTGTTCGCCGCGGCGCGCGTCGTGGACCTCTCCTCGATGGTCAATGTCAACACCGCGACCGATCAACTCGCGATGCCCGAGCCCGACCTTGGCGCTCCTATGGGCGCGACTCCCGCTGAAGTCGATCTGCGCCGTCTGCTCTCGATGTCCGACGCCGCGGAGAACTACTCGATCTCCAATCCACTCTCCGGCGCTAGCCTCTCGCCATCGCAGTGGCACCGCCCGCGTGGATCACGATTGAACCCAAGCCAAAACTTCCCGGAGCAGATCCGCGACGACGACTACTTCTACTACTTGAGTTTCATCGACCGCAACCTCGATCCAAAGATCGTCAAGCCGCACTCAACATCTTTGAATGTCGGGCGCTACGCCTACGACGCAATCAAACGAGGCATCGAGCAGAGCACAACGCTTGACGAGCGATACTTTGCATGGCCCCCCGAGATCCAGAACGGGTTCGGCGCGACCCCCGCGCCCGCGACACCCGCGGATTTCGATACCGTCTTCAACTCACCAGCGCTCAACGCTGACGACACCAACCCCAGCTCGATCTACCGTCTGGACCCATTCTTCGAGTCCGTCGACGACGCGTTCAGCCGCAAGGAGTACTACGAGAAGTTCGGAACCGTTGACCCAACCATCGCCAACGCGCAGTCAGGGAGCGCAACCCCGCAGTCCAGCGCTCTGTACAACAACGACGACCTCTTCGAGCTCCTCGCGTTCCACGGCTTGAACGATCCGAGCCGGATCTCACGCCTCGAGAAGAACGCGATGGGCCGCATGCCTTCGATCTTCCAGCAGAACCAGCGTGCGTTCTCGCCGCTCTTCTCCAACAGAGAACTCCAGTTCGACCGATTCCAGCACGGCTATGTCGAAGAGAACGGCTACACCATCGCCGGTGGATACCCCATCGACCCGGATCCAAACGCGATCCCTCGTCGCATCGAGGGAAGCATCGCCAAAGAATCCATGGCGTTCTTCGCAACCTCCCCGCGTCGACTCCTCACCACCGTCAGCGGCGCGTCGCACATCAAGCCGGGTGATCTCATCCTCACCGGATCGCCAACCATCGGGAACTCCGCGGCCCCTGTCCTGAGCAGCGCACTCGGGAATGTCAACACGCTCTTCGACATCTACTCAAACGCACTGGCAAGCGAGCTCGATATCTCCAAGCTCGAGCCATCCCTCGACATCGACGACCTCTATGTCCTCGATCCAACCACGACCCGCTCCGATGCAGTGGCCGGATCCAGCGCCACCCTCTTCTACGGCCATCGCGGTCCAGAACTCGCGCTCCGCATTGCCGCCCACAGCGCGGTCAATATGAAGGATCTCAACGATGTGGATCAAGAACCCTCCGCGGCAACACTGATTCTTGACGAGACCTCACGCGATGTATTCCTTGAAAGTGAGATGTATGATTCGGAGGATCCCGATACCACCGCATACAGCCACTATGCTGGACGCGCCACCAACACGGTCTTGAATCCAGGGGGCGCATCAAGCAATGTCGTCCCGGACAATGCATTCTCAGGTGATCAAGACCACCGCAAGGTCGTCAATGTCTTCGGGATCGAGCCCATGCCGTTCCTGACCGAGATGACCTCGATGTATGTCTACACCGACTCCGTCAGCGAGCAAGGCGGAGCCGACGGCACCAGCGCCGATGACGCGAGCCCAAGCGCGCCATCGAACCGAGGACCGTTCACCCAGTTCCCCAACCCACTCGTCGAGGTCACTATCAACGGCGATGTGGTCGCAAGCAACAACGACCTCAAACTCCAAGTCATCGCGTTCCAGCTCACCAACCCATGGAGCGAAGACATCGTCATCGGTGGGGGGTCAGGACCGATGGGGTACATAGACGAGGAGGTCAACTCACCGGTCAATACAAACCTCCAGTTCGAGTACTACATCGAGTTCGGTGGACGCTTCTTCAAGATCGGCGAATATGTGGAGTTCAACCCGTCGCTCAACGCCGGAGACACCATCGGTCTCTACGGCGACGCGGAAGACCCAAGCTCCCCAGCGGTCAATACCGTGCTCAATCAAGCCACCCACGAGGAATACCAGTACCAAGGGGTCACCATCCCCGCAAACTCCGCGCGCGTCTTCTACGCGATCGCCAACTCCCGATTCCTCGGCGAAGACGGCGTCTCGGGTGTTGATCCTGAATGGCTCAAAGAACTCGGAGACCCTACCGAATACACCGATGTGGTCGGAAATGATCCCGACAGCGACGGATTCGCCGACGGCCGCGACGGACAAGACTGGACCGGTCCAGCGCGTGAATGGATCGACCGTCAGTTCCGCACCCGCGGCGGACTCCCACCGGTCCACATCCACCAGTTCGATCCGAGAGACGGCAAACTCGTCGAGGAGGGTGAGTTCCACGATCTCATGCTCTCACCGATGACGCCGGTCTTCACAAACGCTCAGCGCACCCACGACCACACCCAAGCACGCTTGTGGCGCAAGATCACCGGATCGCTCGAAGAAAGCATCGAAGATCCACTACTTCCGGGTCAGATCCGCGAGAACATCATCCAGAACGACATGCTCGTCGATCGACTCGAACTCCCATCGGGAGAATCACTCGATCGCAGTCTCCCAGGCGGGAACCAAGCAATCGAAGGCAGCTTCGGGTACGACACCTCCGCATTCCCACGCGGCTCAGAAGCAAGCATCGGCGCACGCAACGACAACTACGGACTCACCATGGCCCGCTGGGCAACCGTCCGCCGTCTCGATGGAGCGCCAGAAGCACGCGATTACGAGAGCGGACAAATCGGTGCATGGATGCTGAGCTCGCGTACAACACCGGACGACTTCACGAACTTCTCACACGATCCAGTCGATGAGGGGGATGATGGTGATCTCGATATCGCGGACTTCCTCGACAACTCATTGACAACGCTCAGTGATCCCGAGTTCTTCGCCACCGATGCGAAGGAAGACTATGAAGTCGACCGGAGTTTTAGTGAGTTCTGGAACAATGTCTTTGCATCGAGTCGAAGAGAAATCGTACAAACAATTGTCCGGGCACCGGATCAGAAATGGCGCATCACGGATGATCCAACAACTCCGCTCCCGCTCGGAATTGATTTCGATATCCGGTTCCCGAACAAAGAAATCACCTCCAACTCCAACGGCGACATCCTCCACGGCACAGACAGCGATCTCATCCCAGAACTCCTCCCCAACGCGAGAGGATTTAACGGCACACCGCGTCTGACCGACCTCCTCCTCGCGTGGGGAATCGGTCCGACCTACACCCCGGACCCCGCTCGCAATTTCGATGATGTCTCGTTCGACGACACCACCGCTCAAGGGCTCGACGAAGGGCTCCGCTGGATGACCGTCGCCGAATCGCTCGCGATCGGTCTGGGTCTCGAGACCGTGAATGTGTTCAATGCGAGCGAATCCGCCGCGGACAACATCTGGTACGAAGCCATCGGAACCAACGGCGATGTCCTCGACAACGGACACCTTGCGATCGACCGCTTCGTCGCGTACTACAACACGGACACCTCAGAAGTTGTCCCAGAGTTCGACACCCTCAACGACATCCGTCGCGGGACCGGGATCCCCATGGCGCTCGGCGTCCTCGATCAAGCGAGACCGCTCCCGCTGCCGACGACGACCCCGCCATCAACGGATCCGTTCGAGTTGCTCAAGACCCCAACCTTCGGTCTGATCAACATCAATACCGCTCCGCCGGAAGTCCTGCGTCTGCTCCCAGGCCTCTCACCCTCACGCACGCAGCACTACCCGGACAATCAGAGCACCCTACTCGAAGACGAGTGGTGGGCCAACAACGACAGCAACTCTTCGTTGCTGCTCCCAAATCTCTCGGCGCCGTCGGACACCTCGTTCCCACCAACGAATCCTCAGAACAGGACGCCGGATGTCGCCGCGACCCTTGCAGCGTACCGGGATCGTCACATCGCCGATTCACGATTCATGTCCACCCAAACGCTCCCCATCTCTGCGGGGAATCCAATCCGGTACTTCACCCGTCCTACGGATTCCGCGCTGGTTGGTGAGAACTTCGTCCGCGAGCAAACCGCGATTGAGCGTTCGCTCACCAACGACTTCCGTGATCGCGCCTCGATCGCAGGTGTTGACGGGCTGCGTTCAACCCCAGGATTCGCATCCATGGGTGAAGTGCTCATGGCGACCATCGGACCCGACGCGATCGGTGCGAACCTCAACGGCGGATCCGCGCCATTGATCACGCACCAGATGCACCTTGACATCCAGCAGTACGGCAAGGACACCGTCCAACTGGACGGCGGGAGCACCTACAACGATGTCGCGATCGATCCCCAACTCTTCGGAGGCACCGAGAACGGCGGCACCGCCGACGACTACGCCGAGCGCCTCGCGATGGCCAGCGGCATCCTCAACACCATCTCCGTCCGCTCGGACTACTACGCCGTCTGGTTCGTCGTCCATGCCTACCAGGAGTCCGATGTCACCAACCTCCAGCCCGAGGACCCGCTGGTCCCATCACTCGCCAAACGCTATGTGATGGTGATTGATCGGACCAATGTCATCGATCAGGGAGACACCCCCCGGATCGTGTTCCTCAAGGAAGTCCCGATGTAATCGCCAGAGCCACCCACCGGCCCGCCCAGTCCCAAGAATCTGATCCTCAATGGACTGGCAGTCCCCGGAATTCGGGTCTACACTACAGACCGCAACAGGGTGTAGCTCAGCTTGGTAGAGCGTCTGGTTTGGGACCAGAAGGTCGCAGGTTCAAATCCTGTCTCCCTGATTCACTGTTCAGCAACACACCGCGAGACAGACAAAAGATCACAAAAGCCGCAGCTAAACGCTCGCGGCTTTTTTGTTCACGGTTTTGATCAAAATCCAGCCCAGATTGTCAGCAACTTGTTCCTCATGCAGTGTGCATCCATCCCCCAAACCGGATAAGGTGCATCCATGTCCAGCGCGTCCGATCCGCAACCCGAATCAGTCTCCGCACTCAGCGGCGTGACGCGCCATCGCGACAACCCATTTACCCGATCCAAGCCCGCCCTCATCGGATTCGCGTTTCTCGTGCTGATGTTCGCCGCGTGCCTGGGATCGCTCCCCTGGACCCTAACCGCCGCGGACTCATCAGTGTCAAGCGTCCCGAGATACGACGCCGGGGACCCCAAAGCCGGACGCCTCCCCCCGTCATGGTGGTCCTACGACGACACAGACCGAGCCCGCGCCATCGCCGCGATGGATCCAAACGATCTCGGCGTCATCGCTGATCAGCACGATGTCCCCGTCGATGCGATCATCGAGGGAACCCATCAAGAAGCCGTCGATGAAGCGCTTAACCAAGCCCCCGCATTCATCCTCGGCTCAGACATGCTCGGCCGCTCACTCGCGATCCGCCTTCTCACGGGAGGCGGGATCTCACTCACGATCGGGATCTGTGCCGCACTCATCTCCGTCGGGATCGGCACGATCTACGGCGCGGTCGCCGCGTATATGGGAGGCAAAGTCGATTCGATCATGATGCGCACTGTCGATGTGCTCTACGGCCTCCCCTACATCCTCCTCGTCGTCCTCCTCGCCGTCGCTTCCAACGCGCTGCTCGACGAGTACCAGTCCAGATCCCGCACCAAAACAAACTGGTCCATCAACCAGATCGTGCAGACCCAGACCTCCGAATCGGGAGACCCCCTTACCAAGTCGCAGGCTCGGATCCTCTTTGAAACCGATCCCGTCCTCCAAGATGAGTTGATGGTCCAAGCCGCACAGATCTACCCACGCCGGGTCTTCTCCGCAGGCACCCGAACCACCCTCGATGTCCTCACCCTCCTGATCGCAATCGGAGGCGTCTCCTGGCTCACCATGGCCCGCGTTATCCGGGGACAAGTCCTCTCGCTCAAAAGCCAGCCCTTCATCGAAGCCGCCCGTGCCCTCGGCAGCCCAGGGCACCGCGTCTTTGTCAAACACCTGCTCCCGAACCTCATCGGACCGATCGTCGTCTACACCACCCTCGCTGTCCCCCAAGCAATCCTCCAAGAATCCTTCCTCAGCTTCCTCGGCATCGGGGTCAAACCACCCCTCCCGAGTTGGGGGAACCTCGCCGCAGAAGGACTCAGCGAGCTCAACACCTACCGCAGCCACTGGTGGTTGCTGTTCTTCCCCTGCGCCCTGCTCGGATTGACCCTCTTAGCAATGAACTTCGTTGGAGAAGGGCTCCGAGAAGCGTTCGATCCCAAGCGATCCCGCTGACACAAACCCCGTTTAGACGCTAGAATGACCCCCGGCGAACCTCGCCATTCAGTATGTGACCCCCCGGAACCAATCCCATGCAAAACAAGTTCGGCCTCAAAGACTTCGTCCTCATGCTCCTCGTGACGCTCTCGCTCGTCTTCTCAGTGCTCGTGATGCTCCAGGACGACCGGGGTTGGGAACAAAACGAAGCGGTCTCCAAGAAAGTCGACACGATCGAGCAACTGGTCACACGACTCGAATCCAAGCTCGATTCCGGGATCACGCTCTCAGCGAACAACTCGGGACCAAGCGGCTCCCAATCCATGAATCGAGATGAATCCTGGGCCAAGGATCCCAACTTCGAGATCAGCTGGTTCAACTCCTACGGGTTCGCATCCGATCCACGCAACGAAGAAGACTACCGCATCGGCGGGACCTTCAAAGAGACTTTTGAAGCCCAGCCATCCAAGCTCACGCCAATCCTCGGCGAGGATGTCTACGCCCGCCGTATTGGTGATCAGGTCTGCGAACGCCTCGCCGAATACAACCCCGAGACCCTCGAACTTGAAGGGGCGCTCGCCCAAGCTTGGCAGTATGACCCCGAAGGGAACTGGGTCCGCGTACTGCTCCGCAACAACGCTCGATTCTCCGACGGCGAGCCGGTCACCGCTGAAGATGTCCGCTGGACATTCCACGATTTCATCAACAACCCTCAGCTCGAAACCGAGTCGATCCGGTCGATCATGACCAAGCTCGATCGCATCGAGGTCGTCTCCGACAAGGTTCTCGATATCTACTTCACCGAACCCGACGCCTACAACCTGCAGATGGGACTGGGGTTCTACATCCTGCCCAAGCACTTCTACGAAAAATTCACTACCACCCAGATCAACCAGTCCACCGCGCTCACTATGGGCTCCGGCCCATTCAAGTTCGAGAGCCTCGATCCAGAGGACCAATGGACCCCCGGCAGGGACATCGTCCTCGTCCGCAACGAGCAGTACTGGGGACCGAAGCCCGCACTCGCTTCGATGCGTTTCGATGTCATCACTGAAGATGTCGCGAAGCTCACTTCTTTCGTGAACGGCGAAACCCACATGATCCGCCCATCCTCGCCGCAGTTTGTCTCCAAATCTGCTCAGCAGGGTTGGGACGAGGACGCATACTCACTCAAGTGGGTCAACATGCGTTCGGGCTACTCTTTCATCGGTTGGCAGTGCGGCCCCCGCAACGGCAAGCTCACCCCGTTCCACGACAAGCGCGTCCGTCAAGCGATGACGCTCATCCTCGATCGTGAACTCATGATCCGCGATATCTGGAGCGGAATCGGTGAAGTCGCCATCGGACCCAACAACCCGCCTTCACCAGCCGCCAATCCCGAACTCGAGAACTATCCATACGACCCGCAGCGCGCATCCGAACTGCTCGCAGAAGCAGGGTGGGTCGACCGTGACGGGAACGGCGTCCTGGAGAACGAAGAAGGCGTCGAGTTCGAGTTTGAGTTTACACGCGCCTC
>JAEPQP010000018.1 GCA_017640485.1 Phycisphaerales bacterium
CATTCATCCGCGCCCTGACCTGGATCGAAATGACCAGGATCGACTGCACCCGGCTCGACTGGACTCGGATTAACTGGAACAAGATCGATCCCAACCGCACCCCCCACCCGATCACGCAGCTCATCACGCTGCCCATCCCACCGCGCGTTGGCAATCAACACCACATCCGCATCCATCCGATCCACCAACCCCACAAAAGCGCCCACATCGACCGTCGACGCCGCGATGTTCCAGTGCACCACCCGCAAAGTCTCATCACGATCCTCTGCAGACCGATCAACCGAAATCCCATGATCCCCCACAACCGCCCGATGCCAGCGCTGCTCTCCAAGCAGCACCAACACACCCACCCCAACACATCCCACCAGCAGCACCCGCCGAACAGCAACCCGCTTCCCGTACCGCCCGCCGCGCACAATAGACACCCACCCGATCACCCCACTCGCAACCCACAACCCCCACACCCCAACCATCCACCACATCCCAGGCACCCACCACACCCACTGCGACCACCCAAACCGATCCGTCACCACCCGCGAAACCACATACCCCACCACCAGCACCCACCCCACCAACGCAATCAACAACGACACCCAGCCAGACAACCCGCCCGAACCCCGCCGCACTCGCCGATTTTGATCGCGATGGCTCACACCAAACGCTATCGACCCAATCCGCTCACCGCCCGCACCAAACAAAAAATCCGGGCCAATCAAGAGCCGGCTCCCAATCCACATCCCCGAAAGCTCAATCAATAGCCGTGACTGGCTCGTTCTTATAGATCACAATATTGAACCGACTCGAAATATTCTGACTCGCCAGCGAGTGGAAATACACCACCGCATCCCCACTAAACGAATTCGCCACCGCAATCACAGGATTCGAGGTACTCGGAGTCACCACAATCGTGTAATTCGTGAAGTTGATGAACTCCCCTTGAACATCAACGATGTACCGCCCGATCGTACTATCCCACACCGCACTGATGTTCGGTGTCCCCGAATACTTCGATCCATCAAAGTTGAATGACCCATATGCGATCGGGCCATTCCGGTGATACTCACTCGTACCGAAATCCTTCACGATTTCATTCTCGGCAACTAATGTCGGAACCGTAGCGGTGGTGTTGCCAAGCGTGAGCGCGGGCAGAAAACCACCGCTGTTAAAGAACCGGATCTGGTCCAAACTCTCGCGATACTCGATGTACGCCTCAAAGGTGTTGTCCATCGCAAACCCATAAAAAGGCGATCCGCCCGAGTTCTGTGAGTTGATATAGATCCCGCCAAACGAAGAATCATCAAAGTTGATCTGCATCTCCGTAAAGCTATTGAGCATCGCACCACCGGTCAGTGCAGGCTTGAACAACACCTGGTCCACACCCGCAAGCGCACTCACAATACTCCCCGAACGAGACCACTCATTATCCAGCGAAGTGTCCGCAACACCCGCAGTCTCCGCATCCCCCGCCTTGATCGCATACACCGCATACGGCGCAGCCTGAAGCTCCTGCCGCGGACTCAGATCACTAAACACCGTCGTCCCCGCAGGACGCACCCGGATCTGCAAGAATCGACGCTCACCCGTCGTAAACACATTGACATAGTCAATCGGAAAGCTCAGCAGACCATCGACCACCTCAAAGTCTAAGTAGGTCGTCGTCGCAACGAACGGGTTCCCCAACTCATCGTAATACTGAATCTGGATGTCATACATCCCATTCGCCGGCTGCCCACCATCCTGCAGCAATCCCTGATAGGTGATCGTTTCCAAAATCGGCTCAGCACCAGAAGCCGGCGCCGACAAAGCCGCCACGCACACCAAAACCACAGCCGTCAAACCCGGTATCAATCGCATATCAAGTTCCCTCAGTTCAAACACATGCCACGCGATCACATCAATCGCAAGACCACAAAATACCAGACCCGATAACAAAATGCTAGACAAATCTTCTATTCGCCACCACCACCCAAAAACACCCACCAAACCCTCTACCATCCACTTCAATCCAAACTGAACAGACCGCCTGGAGCTCCTCAAAAATGTCCAACACCGACACAGTCAACTGGTCCGACCAACGCATCATCATCACCGGAGGCTCCGGATTCCTCGGCAAGCACATCGTCGATGGACTCCACAAACGCGGAGTCGCCGACAACCAGATCGTCATCCCACGCTCCGCAAACTACGACCTCACCGAAAAAGACGCCGTCGTCTCCCTCTACAACGACGCCTTCGGATCCGACCGCGCCACCATGATCATCCACCTCGCCGCCGAAGTCGGAGGCATCGGCGCCAACATGAAAAACCCCGGACGATACTTCTACGCCAACATGGCCATGGCCCTCCACCTCATCGAACAAGCCCGCGCCGACGGCCTCATCGAACGCAACGGCAAGTTCATCCAAACCGGAACCATCTGCGCCTACCCAAACCTCACCCCAGTCCCCTTCCAAGAAGACAACCTCTGGAACGGATACCCCGAAGTCACCAACGCACCCTACGGCGTCGCAAAGAAAGCCGCATGGCAAATGCTCGACGCCTACAAACTCCAGTACGGCATGAAGTCCGCATTCGTCCTCCCCGTCAACCTCTACGGCCCCCACGACAACTTCAACCTCGAATCTTCCCATGTCATCCCCGCACTCATCCGCAAATGCATCGAAGCGATGGACCGAGGAGACGACCACCTCCCAGTCTGGGGAACCGGATCAGCATCCCGCGAGTTCCTCTACATCGAAGACTGCGCCGACGGCCTCCTGACCGCCGCCGAAAAGATGGACGACCCAACCCCGATCAACCTCGGGACCAATATGGAAATCACCATCAAAGACCTCGTCCACCTCATCGCCAAACTCACCGGATTCGCGACCGAAGAAACCATCGCCCAACGCATCCAATGGGACCCCACCAAACCCGACGGCCAACCCCGCCGCTGCCTCGATGTCTCCCGAGCCAAAGAACTCATCAACTGGGAAGCCAAAGTCTCCTTCGAACAAGGATTGCGCCAAACCATCGACTGGTTCAACCAACACCGTCTAGACGCTGACGCACGGATGTAGCATGCCATCTATAAAATCAATCTCGCTCAAAGCATATCTCGTTGTTTTGCATCTGGTGATTCTGTTCTTAATCGCCGCGCTTGCATTGGCAATCTATTTCATCCGATCAGATTTTCGATTGCCTGGGTCTCGTCTTTCAACTGCTTACTCAAACGAGAATGATGATTGGGGATATTACATCCAGCATGACGATCGAGATTTGCTTGTAGGAGTAACTGAGTTGCCATTCGGGGTACACACAATCATGGTTTCTCCACCGGATTGTCAATATGTATGGACTTTTGATCGTGACCCTGAAGAAGACTGGAAACTCTATATCTCAGACTTTGGTACTCCTCAACGAGCAGATAGCCATCTAGAAGATCCATCGAGCGCACACATGCTTATCGATGGCTACCCATACGGACCGCTTGATGGATTCCCAGATCGTGAAGTTTTAACTGAAGATAGCATGAAGAAGTTCTTTCGAGTAGAACCAATCGAGCGAGTTTTTGACAATGAAGTCCCTGAAGGCTAAGCCAGACGGGTGCCATGGAGGTGTCGTCTTCGACTCCTCCATGATCTTCATTCCATACAATCCCGCATGACCCCCACCCCCGACCACCTCCAATCCCGCCTCGACCGCGAGCTCGACGAAGGCGAATCCATCAACTGGTCCGCCCAGCCAAACTTCCAATACCTCAAGAGAGACATTCTCAGACAAGCACGAACCTTGATCTTCCTTTTCTATTTCTTCACAGTCATATTCATATCCTTCGCAGCCATCTTCTACTTCAAACCCTCTGAGGATGAATCCCCGATCACCTTCGTCATCTTCAGCGCAGTATCCCTTTTCTCAGCCATCTTTATTCGTTGGATGATCATCTATCACACCAAATATGTCTCCAACAGCACCATCTACGCCATCACCAACAAACGCGCCATCATCATCACCGTCAACAAAGATAAATCCATCACCGAGCGCGACTACCGTGCCGACGAACTCATCCACCTCGCCCGCACCGAGTTCCCCGACGGCTCAGGAACCCTCACCCTCGAATCCGCTCGTGGCGCCGCGACCACAAACCAAGTCGCATACCGACACCAACTCCGCGCCCTTGATAATGTCATCGAAATCGAACGCCTCCTCCGCACCCAGTTTGGAGATGCTTAGTTAATGAACATCACCCCCTACACCCAATCCACCCTCCCCGCCTGGCTCAACATGCGAGCCGCCCTCTTCCACGACGAGGACCCCAAACTCCTCGAACAAGAAGTCCTCCAAATCACCAAGACCAACACCCTCAAGTCCCAACCCTTCCAATGCCTCCTTGCATTCGATGATTCAAACCCAGAACAGCCAGTCCCAATCGGATTCATCGAACTCACCATCCGCTCCTCCGCCGAAGAATGCATGACCTCACCCGTCCTCTACATCGAAGGCTGGTATGTCGACCCCGCACACCAAGGCACCGGCGTCGGACGCGCCCTCATGAACGCCGCCTTCGACTGGGGACGAAAGCACAACTGCCAAGAAGCCGCGTCCGACGCGCGCCCCGACAACACCCAGTCCATCAGCGCCCACCACGCGCTCGGATTCCAGGACGCCGGGGTCATCCACTGCTTCAAAGCAACCCTCTAAGCACATCTCCCCCATTCCCAAATACCGATAAACCCGCCCCCCAATCCAGCCGATCCAACCCCCGTACCACACCGCCTCAACAAGGCCATACGGAAAAAGGATCACCGCCATGCCACGCATCACCAACGCAGCACTCACCGCGTCACTTCTTATCGGTCTCTCATCAACCGCCACCGCTCTCTCCTCGCCAGACGCCTTCCAAGAAACGGCTCCCACACCCGAATCACAAACCCAACCAGAACTCTCCGAGAATCTCACCGCGATCAACCACGCCGTCGAGCTCACCAAGCACGACCCCGAAGCGTTCTGCTTCGTCATCGCGCTCCCGAGCACCTTCAAAGAAGCCCGCCAGATGCGCGATCAGTGGATCGCTGCTCAGGCGCACTTCGACGAGACCGAGCACCCCGTCTTCTTCGTGATGGGTGACGACGCGGACTTCGTCCTCGAGAACTCCTTCATCAACCAAGCCCCCGCCGCGATCGTCTTCCGCGACGGGCGCCCATTCCACACACGCACCGGTGCACTCACACAGAAAAACATCCACACCCTCATCGCGATCGCACTCGATGACACCGCGCCAACCACCAACGCGCCGGACCAAACCCAGTACCTCTTCGAGTCCATGAACCAGCTCGCCGCCGAGGGCAAAGAAACCACCGCCGCCCAGGGCGCATGCAACATCATGCTCAACCTCCACGCCCTCATCCACGGCCCATACGCCTCCTCCTTCTCCGAACAAGACCTCGAATCCATGTCCAGCATCTACACCGAATCACAGATCGCGCTGGGAACCCTCGACCACACCAACCCAGCTGTCCTCGATCAGATCCAGACCGCATCCGCGATGGGTCTCAAAACATGGAACAAGCGAACCAACTCCACCTTCGGGATCGGGATCTTCTTCGACCTCGCCCTCGTCACCGGAGACACCGACCCCGTCCTTGATTGGGTCGACCAAGGATTCGAAGGACACTTCCTCTCAAGACGCGTCGCCCAGTCCCTCGCCGAGTTCGGACAACCACTCGCCGGACTCCTGACCGCGACCCACCGCTACGAAGCGCTCGCCGCGACCTACACCTCCCCATCACAAATCACCGAGTCCTTCGAGTCCATCGCAACCAGCTCGACCGAAGAACTCATCTGGGAAACCCAAGAAGCCACCGAGCAAGCCGCCGCCTACCACGCCGCACTCTTGCTCGTCGGCCGTGACGACGAAGCCTGGGAAGTCGCTCGGATCACCCAACAGTTCGCAGGAAACGAAGCCGCCAGCGCCTCCCTCTGCACCGCAGCACTCAACGCCGGAGTCCTCCAAGACCGCCACGCGTTCTTCGTCGAGCACCTCGACCAATCCACCCACGCGAGCCTCATCAACGACATGAACTCCAGCTTCGCCGTCGTCCCAGGCACGGACGAATAAACACAAACCAAACGCACATTCCCACAAGCACGGCCACCGCCGTGCTTTCTCATGCGCCCACCAAAAACCCGTTGCATTCACCTACCGAATCTGAGAACATTGGTCTATCCGATAACCACTCATCAACACTCGAGAGGGAACCCCATGCACACCACCACCATCGCCGCTCTGCTCGCCGCCACCACCGTCATCGCGACCCCAGCCGTCGCGCAGACCTCCACCACATTCACCTACCAAGGAGAACTCTCCGACGCCGGCGACCCCGCCCAAGGCCTCTACGAGTTCCAGGTCCGCCTTCTCGACTCCATCGGCACCCAGATCGGAACCACCCAAACGCCCATCGCCGATGTCGTCGATGGACGCTTCACCATCAACCTCGACTTCGGAGCCGCCGCATTCACCGCTGACTACCGAGAGATCGAAATCTCCGTCCGCTCCGTCATGGACGCGGGCGCCTTCACCACGCTGACCCCAAACCAACCCATCACCTCCACACCCGTCGCCCAGTTCGCCCTCGCCGGCAACGAAGGCCCAGTCGGACCCGCCGGACCAGAAGGACCCGAAGGCCCGCAAGGACCACAGGGCGATCAGGGACCCCAAGGCATCCAAGGCGAGCAAGGTCCAACCGGTGCCGAAGGACCTGAAGGACCCGAAGGACCGCAAGGCGATCCCGGCACCACCCTCTGGTCAGGACTCTCAGGAATACCCTCAGGATTCGCAGACAACATCGACAACAACACCACCTACACCGCCGGGCAAGGACTCCAACTCGTCGGAACCATCTTCTCGATCCCTACGAACTCCATCACCTCCGGACTCCTCGCGCCAAACTCCGTAGACACCAGCGAACTCGCCAACGGCTCCGTCGGTTTCGACCAACTCCAAACCGACGACTCAATGCTTGTAAAAGTGACCGGCCAAATTATGCAAGCCTATGTGCCCAATCAGCAGGTCACAATGCAAGACCCGGACGCAAAGTTTGGCATCGGAGCCCCTCAAAACAACACCGCCACCTTCCAAGTCTTCACCGGCGCTGATGTCGCCGCCGCAGACGACGACGGATTCCTCGTCCTCGGGACCGGGAGCGGCCAAAACCTCGCATTCGACAACAACGAGATCATGGCACGCAACAACTCCGCCGCCGCACCCCTCAACCTCAATGTCGAAGGTGGAAGCATCCTCCTCGGAAACTCCACCGACGACGGACTCGTCGGAATCGGCGTGTCCTCCCCATCCGACCGACTCCACATCAACACCGCCGCAGGACAATCCGCATTCCGTATCCAACAAGACGGCAACACCCGCATGCGCATCAACGCCAACGGCGGAATCTCCCTCGGAGCAAACAATACCACCGTCGCCGACTCCAATGTATACATCCCACAATCACTCGGAATCGGAACCCCGACCCCCGAAGAACGCCTCCACCTCGCTGTCTCAAACCCGACCACCGAGGGACTCCTCATCACATCAGGGTCAGACGAAACACTGTACGCCGCTTCAAGAATCGACGCACTAGACGACTACCGGATTGAATCTTCAACTGATATCAACTTCGCCGCAAACTCCGAGATCGATCTCACAACCATCACGGTCGATATCAATGCAACCTCAGAGATCGACCTCAGCGCATCACTTCTCGATCTCAACGCATCCGGAACAGTTGACATCGACGCCGGTTCACGCATCGACCTCCTCGCCACCGCCGATGTCGATATCGACGGATCGATCGTCACCGTCGAAGGCACCATCTTCGAAGGCAATCAAGTCAGCATCGGGACCGGCGCCCAAAACTTCCAGCTCACAGTCAACGGCTCCGCCGGCAAACCCGGAGGAGGACTCTGGTCCGTCTTCTCAGACGCACGACTCAAAACAAACATCAACCCGATGACCGGATCCCTCGACACCCTCAGCGCCCTCCGCCCCGTCACCTTCAACTACAAAGACCAAGACCACTTCTCCTACACCCCAGGCACCATCCCAGGATTCCTCGCACAAGAAGTCCAACAAATCATTCCGCAGTGGGTCGAGCAAGCCGAAGACGGATACCTCTACCTCAACCCCATCGGATACGAAGCGATGGTCATCGACGCCCTCCAAGAACTCCGCGCAGAAAAAGACGCACAACTCGCCGAGCTCCGTTCACAAATCAAAGCCCAGCAGTCTGAAAACGAAGCACTCCGAGCCCGACTCGATCGTCTCGAGCGTGCGATATTGATCCTGTCAGAGTAGTCCAGACAAGAATCAGATCACTCGATACCCAAAGACGAGAGCTAAGTTCGAGAGCAGAGACCGAGAATAGAGAAGGAAACCCATGAACCCGTTCCGTGCCCGGATCGCGAAGTCCATCGCGATCATGTCAACCGTCGCCGTATTCCTGTCCACGCCAGCAACCGCGCTCGCACAAACAGGCACCCCCGCTTCCAACGAGTTCACTTTCCAAGGCAGACTCAACTTCAACAACATGCCGGTCAACATCGATCTGCAAGTCAGCTTCCAACTCTTCGCAAACCCCACCGGCAACGGCATCAACGATGTGGTCTCCGAAGAACTCATCCGAACCGTCCAGTTCGACAACCAAGGATACTTCTCGGTCCCCCTCGACTTCGGACAAACCTACAACGGATACCAAATCTTCAACGGCGACGACCGCTACCTGCAAATCATCCTCCTCGACCCTCCAGGAGGACTCGAAAAAGACATCCCGCTCTCACCACGCACCAAAGTCACCGCAGCCCCCCTCGCCGCCTACGCGCTCGACGCACGCACCCCCACCCTCTCAGAAATCACAAACGAGACCCTCGAAAGCACTGACACCCAAGGCAGCCTCGCGCTCAATGTGCTCGATGACGACCTCGGACTCACCATCCGACCAAACGGAGGCATCGGCACCCTCTTCACCTACTCCGGGATCCACCCAACCAACCCCTTCGAGATCACCACCACCCAAGGCCCGCTCTCACTCAAAGCCGAACAAGACGATCTCACCCTCGCCAGCAGCGTCGGAGACATCAGCCTCATCGCCGAACTTGGAAAGCTCGACATCTTCTCAAACCAGCGGATGTCAATCTCAACCTCCTCCTACGGATCGATCGTGCTCGAGCCAAGCGGACTCAAACTCGACGCCCCCATCCTCGAACTCGATGCTTCCTCATCAATCGACATCAACGGCGCATCAGGACTCTCACTGAGCACCGTCGGACTCCTCTCGCTCGACGGCGCCATCATCACCCTTCAAGGCAACCAGTTCGACGGCGCCAATGTCATCATCAACCGCAACCTCCTCGCCACCATCAACGCCTCCAAGCCCGGCGGAGGACCATGGGCCGTCCTCTCAGACATCCGTCACAAAAAGAACATCGCCCCCCTCCAAGGCTCACTCCAAACCCTCCTCCAACTCCGTCCCATCACCTACCACTACACCGACCCCGCCAACCCCATGTACCTCCCAGGCACCCAAACCGGTTTCGCCGCACAACAAGTCCGCCAGATCCTCCCCGAATGGATCGAAGAATCCAGCGACGGAACACTCCTGCTCTCGCCTCGAGGATTCGAAGCGATGGTCGTCGGCGCCCTCCAAGAACTCCGCGCCGAGAAGGATGCCCAGATCCAGCACCTCCAAAGCCAGAACGACATGCTCCAAGCCCGCCTCGAGCGACTCGAAGCCATCATGCTCAAACATCCCAACAACTGATCCCTACCCTCCTTCATGGACCAACCCCCCAGAAACCCGAAGCACATCCGCTTCTGTGTCAACAACCCCAGAACCCTCCAAGAGCGTCAGCACCTGCTCGCCGAGGGGTTCACCTGCCGAGATTGCCTCTCCAACTGCACCCAGTGCTTCGAGACCCGCTTCCTCGAGATCGACGACACCTTCATCGAAGGTGATTCCTACCAATCCATCTGTCAATCCGCCAATCCCCCCCACACACTCCCCCCAACACCCGAGCACGATTCAGATTCGTCTGGATAAAGCCAAACCCACCCAAAAACAAACAGCCGGCCCCAATCCAGGGCCGGCTGTCATGAAGTAGGCGCTTCAATCAATCAAGCAGCACGACGACGGGTCGTCTTGCGTGCCGCAGGCTTGCGACCAACCGACTTGCGTGCGGTGGTCTTCTTGCCAATACGACCAACGACCGCCTTGCGTGCCGTGCTCTTCCGAGCGACTGGCTTGCGAGCGGTCGTCTTGCGTGCTGTAGTCTTCTTCGCAGCGGTCTTGCGGGCAGTGGTCTTCTTTGCCGCGGTCTTCCGCACTGGTGACTTGCGTGCAGTGGTCTTGCGAGCGGTCGCTTTCTTCGCTGCAGTCTTGCGTGCTGCGGGCTTGCGGGTCGCGGTCTTGCGAGCCGTCGTCTTCTTTGCAGTCGTCTTACGAGCGGTGGTCTTCTTCGCTGCGGTCTTCCGGACTGGCGACTTGCGTGCCGTGGTCTTCTTCGCAGTGGTCTTACGAGCAGCGGTCTTCTTCGCCGCAGGCTTGCGAGCAGTCGTCTTCTTTGCAGTGGTCTTGCGAACCGGTGACTTGCGTGCAGTGGTCTTACGAGCAGTTGTCTTCTTCGCAGCAGTCTTGCGTGCAGTGGTCTTCTTCACAGCAGGCTTGCGTGCCGGTGCCTTCTTGGTTGCAGCCTTCTTCGCAGTAGGCTTGCGGGTCGCGGTCTTGCGAGCGGTGGTCTTCTTCGCTGCAGTCTTCTTAGCAGCAGTCTTCTTCGCCGGGGTTCTCTTCGCCGCGGTCTTCTTAGGAGCCGCCTTGCGTGCAGTCTTCTTTGCGGTCGTCTTGCGTGCGGTGGTCTTGCGAGCGGTCGTCTTCTTCGCCGCGGTCTTGCGAGTCGTTCGCTTCGCAGTCGATTTCTTCGCAGGATGTTTCTTCGTGCGCGTTGCCATAACAGTTCTCCGTAAGCCCATGCATCGGGCAGGTGTTTCATCGCCAGGATTCCGTCCCCGGCCTCAGCCCGCCTACACCGACAGGCACACACCCGAACTCTCAGGTGCACACCCGTTATCGAGCGACCAAGGTCCCCATATCAAGAACTCATCCCATTTTTCTCAAAAAACGCGCAAGAAGATCGCACAAGCCAACCAATTCAACACCAACCCACCAGCAAGCGCCCCAAACCGCCGCCAATCCCCACTCAACCGTCCCCCAACGCAACCCGACGGCGTTCAGCCTCGTCCACCCACTCCTGGTTCTTCTCCGCATCACCCAGCGCCGAGTACATCTCCGCAACCTTCTGAGCAATCGCAGCGTTCCGCGTATCAAAGTTCGCCGCCTTCACCATCGCCTCAACCCCCTGACTCGGACGACCACCATTGAACAGAATCGTCGCATAGTCCACCATAAACACAGGGACATCACTCCGACGCTCCGCCAATGCCTCGTAATGATCAAACGCCATCGCAAGCGCCCGATCATTCCCAAGCATCAACCCGATCCGCGCCATCAACTCAATGATGAACTTCCGATCAAAATCGTTCTCCGCCCGCTCTTCCGCACGCTCGAGCAGATCCAGCGAGCGATCCACCTGATCCGCATCCGCCAGGATCCCCGCCGCACGACGAAGAACCTCCGAACGCTCATTGCCAGGCATCGACAGCGCCATCTCCGCACGCTCAACCGAAGCAGGAATCTCACCCAGCGCGTTCGCCAGCTCACCCGCACTCAGCCAAGTGAGCGCCGTCGCGTCCTCGTGCTCGATCGCCTTGATCGCCATATCGTGCATCACATTCCGCAGCCCAAACCGCGAAGCCCCCCGCGCAACCTCGATGTACATCCCCGCCTGATTCTCATCAAGCGTCGGGACCAGCTCGATCGCTTCCGCATAAGTCGCTTGCACCGCCTGCAAGTTCCCCGTAAACGCCTCGTACCCCGCGCGAGACAGCAAGAACCCAACCCGGTTCTCCTCGGGTTCATAGTCCCACATCGCCTCCGCGTCCTCACGATTCCCGCGCGACCACGCCGCCTTCGCGAGCTCGCCTCGGATGATGTGCAGATCCGGGTGCGCCGCGAGCCCCTCGCGATACACATCCAGCAGCCCCGCGACATCCCCAAGATCCAGCTCCGCGAGCTGCCCCGCTTGAATGATCAGATTATCCGTCGGGTTCCCGTGCTCGATCACCTCGCGCAGGTGCGCCAGCCCCTCACCCGGATCGTTGAGCACCGCGTCCAGATACGCCATCTTCACCTGGTAATCCGCGTTGAGCCGCCACCCATACCCACCGTTGGCAAACGACCCGCCGCGCTTGTACCACGCCAGCGCCTCGCGCGCCTGCGCCTGCATCTCGGGAGACCCCATAAAGTCCCGGCGCATCATCCCGCTCGTCGGGACATCAAAGCCCGCATGGATCAGATCCCCCCGCCAGCGCGCATACTTCGCGTGACTCGCCCACACCGTCCCCGCGAGCATCACCACCGCCGCGAGCCCCATCACCAGACCCCCGATCTTGATCTTCCCCTGCTTCTTGAGCTGGAAGTTGTGCAGCCGCACATTCTCCCGCTTGATCATCCACCACAACTGCACCGCCAGCATCGTCACCACCGCCGCGAGCCCCCCAGCCATCAGCATCGGGACACGATCAAACAACCCACGCGTTCCATAAAAAGCCAACCAGAAGATCCCGAACGCGACCACATCCTCCCACAGATTCAGGTCGTACCGACGCTTCCGCTTCTCCGCCGCCATCTTCGCTGCAGGGGTGTCCTTCGCCTTCTTCAAAATCGCAGGCCCACCAAGCCCGATCGACAGCGCGTCATTCGGACACGCGCTCACACAATCCAGCGTCTTCATACACCCGCTGTCCACCACCATCCCAAAGTCCCGCACCTCCTCATTCACCCGCACATTCGAGCTGCACACACTCGTGCAATGCCCGCACTGCCGGCAATCGTCATTGACCACAATCCGCACCGGCGCAATCTTGTCAATCGGCTTAAAGAACCCCGCGTACGGGCACGCATAGGTACAAAAGCCCTTCGCACCCAAAAAATACACCGTCACAAAACCGCACACAATCAAGAACACCACCGCGATCTCCCAAGGCGGCATCGTCGCCCAAAAATCACGCACAATCAGTTCCTGACTCAACTGATGAATCTCACTCACCGGACGCAACCACACGGGCCAATCCATCCCCCGCGCCTCCAACACCGGCTTGATCACCAACCGCTTGAATGTGGGCCACACAAACATGTACCACCCAAGCAGCAAAGGCACCCACATCAACAACCGCGACCGGAACGCCTTGGGACGGATCCCGATACGCGCCATAAAGACCGCACACGCATCCTGCAGCGCCACCACATGACACAACCACCCGCAGAAGAACCGACCAAACACCGCCGTCAGCAGGATCGCCACGATAAAGAAAATCGCCCCCGCGTTCACCACCCCCACCTCAAGCGTCTCCATCATCTCGCTCGGCTCAACCGGTGAGATCGTCATCCCCACGATCAACCACTGGATCAGGTGCGCAATCATCAGCAGATTCACCGTCGCCAGCACCACCGTCCGCCAACGCCCCGCCCGCGTCTGCCCCATTTTCGGAGCCGCCTGGATCACATCCAGCTCAACCGTCCGCTCACCATCCGCATTTGATCTGCATTTGTGACTCATACAAACACTCTAGCGTCAACTTCCTCCCCCTCATACCCGATTCCATAGATGACCTACCCTTCTCAGGGAGTTTCCGTCCAATAAGTCATCCCCGCAAGACATACATTCCTGCGAGCCAAAAGTTTCACCCGCACACCACATCCAGCACATGACCACACCCGACACACCAACCAACCCCTCCCAGACCACCCCAAATCAATCCGACTGGTCCCCCGGCTCCTGGAAGTCCGCGCCCTTCAACGCGCCCTACGCCTACCAAGACCAAGCCGCCCTCTCCGCTGCCACCACCCGCCTCACCCAGCTCCCACCCCTCGTCACTTCGTGGGAAATCGAACGACTCAAAGAACAGATCGCCCAAGCACAACGCGGAGAGCGCTTCATCCTCCAAGGCGGCGACTGCGCCGAAACACTCGACGACTGCCGACCAGAATACATCGCCAACAAACTCAAAATCCTCCTCCAGATGTCCCTCGTCCTCATCCACGGCCTCCGCACCCCCGTCACCCGCATCGGGCGCTTCGCAGGACAATACGCCAAACCACGCTCCTCCCCAACCGAAACCGCCGACTGCAACGGATCCTCCTGCACGCTCCCAAGCTACTTCGGCGACCTCGTCAACCGCGCCCCCTTCGATCCCGACTCCCGCGCCCCAGACCCCAACCTCATGGTCGAAGGATACAAGCACGCCTCCATGACCCTCAACTTCATCCGCTCCCTCCTCGACGGCGGATTCGCTGACCTCCACCACCCCGAATACTGGGACCTCTCCTTCTTCAACAACGCCGATCTGAATGAAGAAAGAAAGTCCCAATACCAACACATGTCCCGCACCCTCGCCGACGGCCTCTCCTTCATGGAAAACCTCGGAGAACAACGCGTCCACGAATCCACACGCGTCGATTTCTACACCTCACACGAAGGCCTCAACCTCTTCTACGAACAAGCCCAGACCCGAACAGTGCCGCGAAGAACCGGACACTTCGACCTCACCACCCACCTCCCATGGATCGGTGAACGCAACCGCAACCTCGACGGCCCGCACATCGAGTTCTTCAAAGGCATCCAAAACCCCGTCGGAGTCAAAGTCGGTCCGACCATGGACCCCGACGAACTCGTCACCCTCATCAACACCCTCAACCCCAACAACGAAGCGGGCAAACTCGTCCTCATCGTCCGCATGGGCGCGTCCAAAGTCGCCGAGAACCTCCCGCCGCTCCTCCACCGCATCAAATCAGAGCAACTCAATGTCCTCTGGATGACCGACCCCATGCACGCCAACGGCACAACCACCGCTGCCGGAATCAAAACAAGAAACTTCGACGACATCCTCACCGAACTCGAACTCACCATCAAAGCCCACAAAGCCGCGGGAACCATCCTCGGCGGAGTCCACTTCGAACTCACCGGAGAAGATGTCACCGAATGCCTCGGAGGCGCCTCGGGAATCACCGAAGCCGACCTCACCAAAAACTACGCCTCCCTCTGTGACCCTCGACTCAACTACCAGCAGTCCCTCGAACTCGCCTTCCTCCTCGCCACCGCGATGCAGGATTAAACGATAATCTAGAGAGTTCGTCCTATCCTCCCCCATGGACATCCGCATCCTCTCCATCGGCACCCTCTCCGCACACCCACTCTGGAACGAACGCACCCCCGTGCGCACCGGACACGCCACCACCACCCTCATCCAAACGGGCGACTCCAAGATCATCGTCGACCCCGGACTCCCCCCCCAAGCCGTCCAAGCAAGACTCTCCGAACGCGCCGGACTCACCCCCCAAGACATCACCCATGTCTTCCTCACCTCCTTCAACCCCGAGAACCGACGCGCCATCGAACTCTTCGACCAAGCGACCTGGCTGATCTCCCCAACCGAACGCGAAACCGTCGGGATCCCCCTCGCCCAGTCCCTCGCCCAGCTCGCCCAGTCCAAACAAGACGCCGACGATCGAGGAGACGAACTCCCCGAAGACGAGCAGCTCCTCATGGACATGCTCACCAAAGACATCCAGATCCTCCAGCGCATCCAGCCCGCCGAGGACACCATCGTCAAATCCGTCGACCTCTTCCCCCTCCCGGGAGTCTCCCAAGGAACCTGCGGCCTCCTCATCTCACAACCCACCACCACCACCCTCATCTGCGGCGACGCCCTCCCCACCATCGAACACCTCCAAGCCGGACAAATCCTCGAAGGCGCCGACCGAGAAACCGCCCAAGCCTCCTTCCAAGAAGCCATCGAGATCGCCGACATCCTCATCCCAGGACGCGACAACATCACCCAGAACCTCCTCAACGCCTCGAAACAAAAACCATTCACCTAACCCCCCCAAAACGCCGAGATCATCAAAGATCCCACCAACCACACCCGATCCCCAAAACCCAAGCAGCATCCAAGACCCATGGCGAAAAAACCTCAACAACCAATGAGCCCCCAGCTCCGCAAACAGCTGCACCACGCCTCCCAGCAGATCAAATCCGGGAACGCCACCGCCGTTCAGAGCGGGCTCGTCCTGCTCTCCAGAAAACACCCCAACATCCCGCTCATCTTCGACCTCCTCACCAGCTGCAACAACGAGATGGGACGACACGAAGAAGCCGTCATCGCCGGGAAGCGCGCCATCGAGCTCGACCCCAAAAACCAAGACACCCGCATCCGCTACGCCATGGCCCTCCAAGCCTTCGGCCAATACGAACAAGCACTCGTCGAATGCGAACGCGCCCTCTACCTCCAACCCGAGTTCCTCCAAGCCTACAAAACAATCCTCAGCATCCACACCGACACCGCCAACCACCCCAAGTGCATCGAGACCCTAAAGCACATCGACGAGATCATCGCCAAAAGAGAACTCGATCCAACCGAGTACATGGGCATCACCCTCAACAAAGCCCGCCTCTCCCCCAAGCCGCTCGATCCCGAACCCGTCATCAAAGAACTCGCCCCCCTCGCCGAGAACGAATCCCTCCCCGCCGGATTCCGCATCATCGCCTACCACCAGCTCGGCCGCCTCTCCGATGTCATCAAAGAATACGACCAAGCCATGAGCTACTGGATCAAAGGAAACGAGCTCAACAAACCAAAGTGGAACCCAGACATCCACTCCAAGTACATCGACAAACTCATCCAGTGCTGGAAAGGCATCGAGAAAGTCCCCACCTCCACCAACAACTTCGACTCTTCACGACTCATCTTCATCACCGGGATGATGCGCTCAGGAACCTCAATGACCGAGCAGATGATCGCTCAACTCCCCACCGTGACCCCAGGCGGAGAAATGAACGCCATCACCCGCGCCGTCTTCCCCTTCGAATCCGTCCCCAACCCCCTCGGCGGTCAGGTCCTCCCCATCACCCGACTCATCTACAACCAACGCGTTGTCAACAAAATGGCAGCCCTCGCCTCCACCCTCTACAACGAAGTCGCCCAAGAAGGCATCGTCACCGACAAGCAACCCCACAACATGTACATGATCCCGATCATCTCACGCATGTTCCCAGGATGCAAAATCATCCACTGCGCCAGAGACGCCCAGGACAACTGCCTCTCCAACTTCCAGCAACACTTCGCAAGGTCCTACCCCCACACCCACGACTTCTACTGGTTGGGACGCTACCACGCCGACTACTCGCGCATGATGGACTCCTGGCGCGAACTCCCCGAACTCGAGTTCCTCGATCTCCAGTACGAAGAAACCGTCGCCGACCCCGAGACCCAATCCAAACGCGTCTGTGAGTTCATCGGACAGCCCTGGTCCGAGGACATCCTCAACTTCCACACCTCCTCACGAACCGTCCGCACCGCCTCGCGCGATCAGGTCCGCAAACCAATCTACCAATCCTCCGTCAAAAGACACACCCGCTACGCCGACCACCTCGCCCCCCTCCGCGAAGGACTCGGGATCGACCAGGGTTAAACACAACCCCACAGACAACCCCACAGATAACAACAGAACTCCACGAATCCCCGCGACCGAGTATGATGCAACATCGGTTGCGATGATGTCATAGGACACACACGCAGCACGATCTACTCGAAAGCAGCGCATCAATGCACGACGATCAACGCAAGCAGATTGAAAGACTCCAGTCCACCGTCGATCAACTCTCCAAGCAAGTCGAGGAACTTACCAAGCGACTCGACACCCACCTCAAACCCTCCGCCACCGATTCCACATCTTCAACCCCAGCATTCCTCTCACCCGCGAACAAGTCCGCCCAGCAACCCACCCAGCAAACTGCTCAGCAACCCTCCCAATCAAAGCCGCTTGTTAAACCAGTCCCCAAACCCCTCCCGAAGCTCACCCCAGCACCAACCAAAAAACCAAAGCCACAACGCCCCGCATTCGACCCAAGCAAGTTCGAGTGGATCCTTGGCATCAAAGGACTCATGCTCCTCGGCGTCATCGTCATCGTCGTCGGTGTCGCCATGTTCCTCAAACTCGCCGTCGACGAAGGTTGGATCGCCGCGATCTCCCCAGCCATGCGCTGCCTCTCCACCGCGATCTTCGGAGGCATCCTCATCGCGCTGGGAGAATACCTCCGTAAGAAAATCAACCCGCTCGCTTCCTCCGGGTTCACCGCCGCCGGGATCGCGACCATCTACGCATCGATCCTCGCATCCACCAAGATGTTCGATCTGATCGACACACCGATCGCCTTCCTCCTCCTCTTCGCCGTCACCGTCATCGGGATCTACCTCGGATCACTCTCCAATCGAGTCATGCTCTCGCTCCTCTCGCTCATCGGCGCCTTCGCCGTCCCCATCCTCCTCTCCACAGGTCAAGGCTCCCGCGTCGTCCTCCCCCTCTACCTCCTCTCACTCCTCACCATCGGACTCACCCTCTCCGCATGGAAAGGGGGCCGCTACGCATATGTCCGCCAACTCGCCTGGTGGGGCACCGGCATCGTCGGCACCGCATGGATCACCAAGATGCACGCCGACGCGCCCGTCAACACCCTCGCCTTCATCGCCGCCGTCTGGACCATGACCGTCGCCGAGCTCGCCGCCTCCGCACGCTTCTTCAAAGCACTCCGCGACAAACACAACTGGTCAAACACCTCCCAAGCCGGATTCATCCGAGCCAATAACAACGAGAACAACTCCAGCGAGATCAAGTTCAACCCCCTCGCGCTCCTCACCCCCTCATCCCGCTGGATCAACGCACTCTTCGCCGTCACGATCTGGTCAACCATCTCCGCCGGGATCACCCTCACGCAGATCAACCCAACATACGACTTCTTCGCCCCCCTCACCCTCGCGATCATGAGCACCCTCATCGTCGTGCTCAGCAGATTCACCAAACTCGACCTCACCAAGCACCTCGTCAGCGACACCGCTTCGCCAATGAGCCTCTTCAGCGCCGCGCTCATCATCAACGCCGCGATGCTCACCGTCGCGACCATCGCCGTCGCCCTAGGAGGTTGGCTCCAAGTCCTCGCGTGGATCCTCGTCGGACTCGCCGCAACCGAAACCGCACGACGATTCCGCTTCCGAGCCGTAGGCATCTTCGCCCTCGCCCTCATCACCGTCGCCCTCTCGCGCCTCCTCACCCACGACCTCGCACGCAGCATCGACACCACCCCAACCCTCAACATCCTCGGCCTCGCCGCCACCGGGTGGACACTCCAGATGCTCCTCGCCACCGCCGCGCTCATCGCCGCGTGGTGGCGCTCGCGCTACGCGCCCGAACGCTCCATCGCACTCTCCACCGCGATCTGGATCGCATCACTCGCACTGATCCACGAACAATCCGAGATCTTCGCAATCGGACCCGCATGGATCATCATCGCCGCACTCGGATGTTGGTTCGCACACCGGATCGAGAACCTCCCCCTCCGCATCAACGCATGGATCCTCTCAGCCCTCGGGATGCTCATCGCGCTCTTCGCCCAGCTCACACCCAACAACAACTTCGGATTCGAACTCGATATCCACCCCATCTCCATGACCATCACCGCCCTCGCCTGGATCGCGATCGCCGCGGTCCCCTCAACCATCTTCATCAACCGCGCAACCACCGCCGCCCTCGCAACCCTCAGCGCGCTGATCGCCCTCGCCAAACTCGATCAAACCCTCGGCACCCCCGAGATGCTCCTCGCCCAGTCCATCGCCCTCGCGGTGCTCATCGCCCTCGCCAAACGCTTCTACGCGTGGTCACTCAACGAGATCGCTTCCGGATTCATCCTCGTCCTCGCCGCAGGATGGATGATTCATCAACTCGACCAGGGATCAGAAGCCATCGAATCCGCCCCCATCCTCCGCGTTGACTCGCTCGCAGTCCTCGCCATCCTCATCACGCTCCTCTGGAGCGAGCGCACCATCCGATCCCGCAGCCGCGCCAGCGACGCACCGCCCAATCTCCACAACATCCGACAATCGCTCTCCACCATCAGCCTCGCCACCCTCTGGTTCCTCTTCCTCGCCGCCTCAACCCTCGAGGTCGTCCGCGCAACCCGCATGATCTTCGACGCCGGATCAGCCCGCGGCGCATCAATCTCCATCTGGTGGAGCATCTACGCGATCGCCTCCGTCGCCGCCGGATTCAAGCTCCACAAAGCCCTCCGCTGGTCGGGTCTCACGCTCATCGCGATCGTCGCCGCCAAGGTCCTCCTCATCGACACCATGACCCTCGCCGCGCCCGCGCGCGTTGTCGCCGCCATCACCGTAGGCATGATCATCATCGCCACCGGTGTCCTGTACACCAGACTCGTCGCCGCCACCGAAGACCAACAAGCAAACCAACCGGATGATGAACCTGACGCCCGACCAAACCCACAACCCACACCCGATCAGCACGACACGCAATCCGATGAATAACCAGCACCCAGCGCATACCCTCCACCCATGAACATCCTCCTCACCAACGACGACGGTATCCACGCCCCAGGTATCGCCGCACTCCACAACGCACTCAACGACTACTCCCATCACGACGGGCCGCTCGGAAACATCTTCACAGTCGCACCCGCCGCCCCACAATCCGCAACCTCCCACGGCATCACCTACCACACCCCCCTCATGGTCACCAACGAAACCATCAACAACCAACCCGCACTCGCCGTCGAAGGACGACCCGCAGACTGCACCAAACTCGCACTCACCAACCTCTACCCAGAACACCACTCCCCCACCGCAAGACCCGACCTCGTCATCTCAGGAATGAACGCCGGCGCCAACTGTGGGATCAATGTCATCTACTCCGGAACAGTCGCCGCCGCCATCGAAGCCGCATTCATCGGAGTCCCCGCCATCGCCGTCTCACTCCACCTCGACATCACGAGCGAACACCCCACCCCAGACTGGGACCTCGCCGCACAAGCCGCACGCACAACAATCGATTCCCTCATCCAGACCGGACTCCCCAACCAACACGAAGTCCTCTCCATCAACATCCCCGCGACCCAGTACCTCAACGACGACACCCAAACCGCCGTCTGCCCAATGAACACTCACGCCCTCGTTGATCAATACGAACAACGCTCCACACCAAGAGGCGCCCACTACTACTGGTCCACCGCCCACGGCCTCGAGTTCCGATCAACCGACTCTGGTTCCGATGTCCAACAACTCTTCGAGCGCAACATCACCATCACCCCCCTCACCTTCGACCTCACCAACCACAACCGACTCAGCTACTGGAACGACCGCATCAACAACACATAAAAACCCCGGACACTGTCCGGGGTTCGTGAATCAACATCCATTCAATCAATCAGACCGCGGTCTCCGCCTCTTCAAGCTTCTCTTGAAGTTCAACAAGCAGCGACTCGATCATCTCGTCGGTCAACTTCAGCGACTCGCGGACCTCCGGAACAATCGCCGGTTCAGGCTGATCCAACTTGAATCCGCCCTCCAGACGCGCCGCAAGATAATCCGCGACATGCACCAGATACACAATCTTCTCACACTCCGATGGACATTCCAGCGGATTGTGATGGAACCCCGCCGCAGCCGCGAACGGCGCCGGGAACTTCCACTTCTTGCAGAGCCCGACACCAAAGTCCTGGTGGTTCGCACCAAACACCTCTTCCTCGCACTCCATCAGGTTCTTCGAAGGAACCCCGTTCATATCCGCACCGCAACGATCGATCGCATCAATCAGATCACTCCGGTCATACTGCATCTCAACCATCATCCCGATATCGTGAATCAACCCAGCGAGGTACGCTTCGTCGCTCAGCCCCATCCCGAGCTTATCCGAAAGCAGCTTGCAACCGATCGCCACCGCGTTCGAGTGCTCCCACAAATCCTTCGCACTAAAGAAAGGCGTCAACTCACCACCGCGGAACAACTTCGCAAGCGAAGCCGCGATCGCGATGTTCTTCACCGCGTTCAGACCAAGCATCACGATCGCACGATTGATCGAAGCGATCTGACCAGGAAGACCATAGAACGAAGAGTTCACAACCTTCAGGATGCGAGTACACAACGCCGGGTCATTGCTGATCACCTCATGCAGATCCTGAGCAGTGCTCTCCGGATCCTCTACAAGCTCAATGATCTTCAGCGTCACTTCAGGGAGCGTCGCGATATGCGAGATCTCCTTAAGGGCGCCCTCTACGGCCTGTTCACGCGATTCCTGAGATACGGTCATTGGTCTGCTCCATCATGAGTGCATCCAGCCCGAAACGAGCATGGATAGGTTGATTCACCAACAGCATCGACCAACACAACCCCACACTTGCGTGCAAGCAGCATCAACAACCACGACAAATCGCGCCCCGCCCGCACACACCCACCCGAATAAATCCCCAGACCGATAATTCCCTTAGTACACGCAACGCTTCCGCACAAACCCCTCAACCGACGGATCCAAACCCGCCAGCACCCGCGCGATCTGCACCCCCGCCGTTCCGTCCCCATACGGGTGCGTACTCCCCCGATCCACACAAGAACACAACTCCCGCAGCGCCTCCTGAATCCGAACCTCAACCCCATCCCCCGACTCCACATGCACCGTCATCCCCGCGCACCGCTCCCGACCCGACTGCCGAATCCCCACATCCACGCTCGGACACCCCAGCGCACTGCACTCGATCAACCCCGCCGAAGAGTTCCCCACCAGCGCCCCCCCTTCTTCACCAACCCGCCGGAGCAGCCCCACAAACACATCCCGCTCCAGATGCTCACGCACAACGACACCCGCATTCCCCTCAATGCCCTGAATCGCTTCAATGATCCCCCGCCTCCCAGGATCCAGATTCGGCGCCAGCACAAGCACCCGTTTCTCTTCAACACCCTTCAAAACAAGCCGCATCTCCTCGCGCTCCACATCATCCCCGCGCCCGCACGGATGCATCAACACCACCACCTCCGGCCCCCCCAGATCCGCATACGCCCCGTCCCCCAGCGCCGGAATCACCCCCAACCCATCAATCGCAGGCGACCCAACCGTAAAAACCCGCTCCGGATCCTCGCCCATCCGCACGATTCGCTCCGCGCTCCCCTCAGTCGCCGGGAAATGCACATTCGCCATCTTCGTAATCGCGTGCCGCATCGCCTCGTCCGCCACCCCCTCCGCGCGATCCCCACCATGAATATGCGCCAGCGCCCGCCCCCCAATGCTCGCGGCACTCGCCGCCGCGAACGCCTCGATCCGATCCCCGAGCACCACCACCCAATCCGGATCCAGCAACTCAAACGACCGCCCGAACCGCCCGATCCCCTTCCCAACCGCTTCCACATCCTCCGCGCGACCAACCCGCCCCGCCGTCTGCATCGGGATCGAGTCCGCGACCGCAAACTCCGCCTTCACCTCATGAAAGGTCAACGCGGGCTGCACCAGATGTGACCCCGCCGCCACCACCAAAAGCTCCAGATCCCCATCCTCCCCACCATCAACACCCCCCCGATCCTGCACCGCCTTCATCACAGGACGAAGCAACCCAAACTCCGCCCGAGTCCCCGTCACCACCAACACCCGACGCTTCCGACCAGCACGATTCTGTCCATCATCACTCATACCCCATCCTAGCGGCTCTCACCACACCAAAGCGCGCATAAAAAACACCCGAGTAAACCCGAGTGCAGAGAGAAAAGAACCATACGAAACGAAAGCCTATCGCCTACGGCGAAGAACCGCTCCGCTCAAACCAAGCAGAGCCAATGCTCCCGGCGATGGGATCGTGTTGATCTCGAACCGATGCGAGAGAGCACCCCCGCTCGCACCACCAAAGGTGTCGTCCTCGCTCCCAACCGTCGGAGACGCATCACTCAAGAACCACTGCCCATTGGAAGTATCATCAGTACTGATCCGCAAGATCCCCGAAGCGTCAGCACTCAGATCGCCACCAACAGTGATCGTGTAAATAAAGTTGCCCGCCTCAGCAAAGCTCACCGAGAACGCAGAAACCAGTGTGTCACCCGCGGCATTAAAAAACTCAAAGCCCAAGGTCCCACCCGCCGCATCAACACCACCGACAAACCGGATAGTCTCAAGCGAGATCGAACTCGCGCTCGTGGACACATAATCATCAACACCAAGCACGCCGTTGCCGACAGGGAACGCCTGAAAACCAGTACCAGCATCCATATTCGAGTACACAGTGCCCGCCGCACCCTGCACGCCTTGTTCAAGCGAAACAGAGGCCACCTGATGATGTGAGATCTGGGTATAGGTTGAGTAATCACCAAGCACAGGGGACGCCAACGCGCTCCCCGAAGCGACAACGATCGCGCCGATTAAAGCAAACTCTTTCATTTGTAAAACTCTCTCAAAGGGGAATGCTCAGATCAAACGAACTCCGAGCAGGAACAAACACATGGACCCCAAGAGCGAGGCGATACGCCCACCAACTATCCGATCAAAAAGGAAAATGGTTCGATGAAAACAGAAGATTTAGAGATGAGTTGCGAACACCTTCTTGTTGAGCACAGCACACATTCGCAACGCAATCAATACCGGACCCACTCTAAACGCAGCGTCATCCCCCGATTCTTCAATCGATCCGTCTCCGCAACCACCGTCCGCACATCTTCAACACCCATCTTCCCCCGTTCCACACTCTGGACACACCACACCATCCAACCCCGCAAGCGAATACCCACAGTGCTGGCAATACCCCGTCAATTGCCGCCGGCGCTTAACGCCCCGAATCAACCACCACGACCATCCGACCATCAACGCCGCCAGATACACCAATGGGATATCCAGCCCCGCGACAAACTGGTTGTTGAACAACTTTGGTGGTTTCCACCAAGCCTGATGAAATCTCACTTCCCTGTTTCTGTTGGGCTCCGTGCGGAACGAAAATGTAAGCCCAGTCTTGAACTCGGAAAGTTCTTGATCGCTCAGCACCCTTCCCTTGCTGATATCAAAAGCCGGCAATGACGCAAAAAGTAGTCTTCCTTCGACCAACTCGACCCAGCGGACTTTATCTATTGGTTTCAAATTTACTCGACGAGAATTAACACCCGCACTTGGCACAACCCACACCGAAACCGGAATCGAAACCAAAACCAATAAAGTACACACCCAAACCCCCCACCGCACAATCCCCCTCAATCGCTGCCGCTTCTCACTTCCCATACTTGATCCACTCAAGCCGCAGCCCCATCGCAGGCAGTGTCATCCCCCGATTCTTCAAACGATCCGCCTCCGCAACAACCGCCCGCACATCATCAACACCCATCTTCCCCCGCCCCACCTCAACCAGCGTCCCCGCGATGATCCGCACCATGTTGTACAAAAACCCCGACCCCGAAACCCGCACCCGCACCAACTTCACCCCGTCCCCGCCGAGCCCGATCACATCACCCTCCCCATCAAGCCCCTCAACACCGCAGGAAAAAATCTCCCGCACCGTCGTCTTCCGCCCGTGATTGATCTGCGCAAACCCCGCAAAGTCATGCTCACCAATTAAAACCTGCGCCGCCTCGTTCATCTTCGCAACATCCAGGTCATACCAGGTATGCCACACATACCTCCGCCCAAAGACCGGACGCGCCTCCCCGCACGCGATCGTGTAGGTGTACTCCTTGCTGACCGCCCCCCCGATCACATTGAAGTCTTCTTCCACAATCTCCGCCGAACGCACCCACACATCCCTCGGCAATCTTCCATTCACCGCCTTCACCAGCTTCTCCACCCCCCGCTCCGCAGGCCACCCGACCCCCTTGTCCCCCTGAGGTTCACTCACAAAGAACGCCGTCTGTCCCCAAGCGTGCACCCCCGAATCCGTCCGCGACGCTCCCGTCAGCGCCACCTCTTCCCGAAGCGCATCCCGCACCGCGCGCTCTAGTACATGCTGCACCGACCGCAACTGCACCCGCTCAATACCATCCTTGACGATCCGCCCAAGCACCTCCCCCTTGGTACCAACAGCCGCCCCCTCGACGCTCTCATCCCCAAACTCAGCAGCCGGCGGCTCCTGCTTCTGCCACCCACAAAAATCCGTCCCGTCGTACGCCACCACCAGCTTGTACCCAACCCGCTCCACCCCGATCAACCCGTCTTCTCATCAGAAGGTTCGTCCCCACCCCCGCCATCCATACCCTCAATCACCACAGGCTCCGACTGCGAATCAAGATCAGCAATCACCGTCGCCTTGCTGATATCCACAGGACCACCGCCCCCGTGACCAAACTTCTTGTATTCCGCATCCGCCCACTGATCCCCGATCCGCCACCAGATGAAGGTCGTGAAGGTCGCAAACACAAACAGCACCAGCCCCAACCCCAGCCAGACATACCACGGGAACATCATGCGTGCTTCTCCCAACCCGCTCACCAGCGGATCACACCAGTCTCAAAGCGTCACCATCTCCATATCGCTCTCAACAAGCTCGTCCTCAGGAGCCGTCGTGATCGATCCCACATACCCCGACAACGATTCGATCTTGCCCATCTCCCCGCGGATCACCTCAACCTCAAACAACTCCCCACGCTCGAGATTCACCGACTCCGTCGCGCTCGACACCTGACCGGGCTGCGCGTCCACAATCTGCGCCCCAAACGCCGGAGGCCGCTGCTCAAGCACACCGCCCGAACCCAGCTCGATCAGATCCATCGCGATCTGACCCTCGCTCTTGCTCTCGTGCTGACACGGGATCGCCTGCCCGAAGTGCTGCACCACCCCGTCGCAGTTCTCAAAGCTACCAGATTTTTCCGCAAAGGTCCCCGATGGAAGCACCACCCCCGCCATCTCGACCAGTCTGCTATCAAGCGTATCAATCAGCACCATCTCCGTATCACTGATCGCGCTCACCAGCTCGTCCGTCACCCAGTCGCTCGGGTAGTTCCCCGTCAAGACCACACACCCATGAACAGGTGCGTCCTTGAGGAACGCCCCAAACTCCCCGCCGTTCGCGTTCATCGAATCCAGCACCCGACGAACCCCGCGCGCGTTCGGTGCCTTCTCCGCACGCATCACAAAGTCCCTCGCGCCGCCCGTGTTCTTGAACGCCCGGTCCTCCCCATCGACCGGCACCGCGCCCACATAAAACTTCGCAGACTCATCAATGGACCGCACCGCCGTCACCAGCGCAAACGCTTCCTCCGAAGTCAGCATTGGAGAGATCAGCACCCCAACCGAGCCCTCGCCGCGCATCATCTCGATCGCTTGCTTGTACGCCCGTGTCCAGGTCGCCTCGACCATCAACCCGTGCTGACGACGCACCGGACCCGTCAAGCGGTCATCGCTGTGCACAAACTTCCACCCGTACCGGACCTCGTCCGTCATCCACCAGGTATTGATGTCCATGTTCTCGCGAGGCTTGAGCCGGTACACCTTCCCCTCATTGTGCTCAACCCAGATATTGTCCCCCGACGCCGTCAACGGATCGATCCCCGCTGTCCGCTTGAGGAACCACACCCGCTGCGCAAACAAGAAGTCCTTGTCCAGCAGCGCCCCAACAGGACACAGATCAATCACATTGCTCGCCAGCGGATTGTCCAAAGGCACACCCGGGAACACATCAATCTGCGACTGGTTCCCCCGACCATCAATCATCAGCTCCGTCGTCCCCGCGACCTCGTCCGCGAACCGCACGCACCGCGTGCACATGATGCACCGATCCGAGTACAGATACACATTCGGCCCCAAATCCTTCTTCGGCTGCTTCACCTTCTGATCCGTAAACCGCGAATGCCCCCGACCATAGTGGTACGAGAAGTCCTGCAGCGTGCACTCCCCCGCCTGATCACACACCGGACAATCCAGCGGGTGATTGATCAGCAAAAACTCCATCACCGCCTTCTGGTTCGCGACCGCCAACTCGGATTCAGTCGTCACGACCATCCCCTCCGCCGCCTCCGTCGAACAAGTCGGCAGCAGCTTCCCCCCCATCATCAACTCAAGCTTCCCGTCATTCCGCGGATTCGGAGCCGAGATCTGCGCCAAACAAATCCGACACTGCGCAGGCACACTCAACCCCTTGTGGTAGCAGTACTGAGGGATCTCGATGCCGCTGCGATTCGCAACATCGATAATCTTCTCCCCCTGCTCAAACTCACACACAAGCCCGTTGATCGTAATCGTGCCCATAGCAACCTCTAGCCCGCCATCTCTGACAGCAAAATCAAGCAATACACCACGCACGCCAAACAGCATCCGCGTAAAGACTTTCAGCAGACTCACCGCCCGCCAAACCCTACTTTAGCACCCCCAACCCCCCAGCCCCACTCAATCCCCGCCACGCTCAGCAATCTCCAGAAACCGCGGATCATCCCGCACATCCTCAAAGTCCGGATCAACCATCCACCACCCCTCGATCACCTCGTTCTCCAGATACCCGCCCTCAACACTCACCCCCCAGTACACCAGCGACCGCTCCACATCCCCCGCCGCGCCCCAGTAGCACGCCAGGTTGTACGCCAGCAGCGCCCCCATCCCCTCGATCACCGCCGGACGCTCCCCGTCTTCACCCCACGCAATTCCCAAACTCGCCTCCGTCGTCTCCGCGATCCTCCGGAAGTCCGCCCGCGAAGACGCGATCTCCCCCATCCCCCGCCGAGACCACCCACGCATGTACAGCGCATTAAGCTGTCTCGATCCCTGCAGTTCCTCAATATCCCGCTGCCCCGCGATCACCCGCAGCATCGCCCACCCATCAAAGCCCTCAAGATCCCGCCCCGCCGCACGATACGCGTACCCACGATTCAACTGCGCCTGCGGATCCTGCGGATACCTCTCCCCAAGCTCATCCGCCGCGCTCAGCGCCGCACTCAGCTGCCCGTTCGCCAGCGCCGTCCGCACATTGGTCACCAGCCTCGCCCGATTCGGCGCCGCCGCAAGCGCCCCCGCCCTCGGCGACCGCACCACATCAATCTCCCCATACCCCAACTCATACCCAAACCCCACCACCCCCGCAACAACCGACACCCCGACAACATGCTTCAGCTTCAGCCCCATACCACAACCTTTCATCCGCCTCCCCACCTACCCTATCACAAATGCCCAAACCAGCAAAGCCAATCCAACCCCCCAAAGGCACCCGAGACCTCTACCCAGACGATGTCCTCAAACGCCGCTACATCCAGAACGCCTGGCGCGACGCCTCCCTCCGCTGCGGCTTCGACGAAATCGAAGGCCCAACCTTCGAATCCTCCGACCTCTATTCGATCAAATCCGGAGAAGGGATCCTCAGCGAACTCTTCCAAACCTTCTCAGGAAAAGGCGGACAAGAAACCCTCGACAAACTCGTCGAAAAAGGCAAAGCCGACTTTGCCCTCCGCCCAGAGTTCACCCCCACCCTCGCCCGCATGTACGCCGCACGCGCCAAACAACTCACCAAACCCTGCAAATGGTTCACCGCAGGCCCCTACTTCCGAGCCGAACGCCCCCAAAGAGGACGCCTCCGCGAGTTCCTCCAATGGAACTGCGACATCTTGGCAGATGATTCAATATCAGCAGACTTAGAGTTAATTCAAACTCAAGTGTGTCTGTTGGAGTCACTAGGTTTAAAAGCTTCAAATACACAGATAAAAATTAATGATCGAAAATTCATTGAAGAGTGTGTTCTTTCAATCGGCGTTCCTAAAAGCAACCTAGTCGAAATGCTTCGATTCATGGATGATGCTACGAAAATGGACAAGAAGCATCTGCTTGGAGTCGGACCAATCGAAGCTGAAGAAATTGGTTTTGATTTTGATACCTATATGGATCTTCAGTATGTGTTGTGGAAGGGTTCGTATGGATTTGAAGGTGAAATGAATGAACAAGTTCAATTTGTAACTGAAGAACTAATCCACGCACTCACCAAGGAGGATAGAAAGCTCGATTTAACAAGAGCTGTAGCGGCTTTGGGTGATCTGGCCAAAATTGCTGTCCGAACCCGCGATTCAAACTTGTCAGAATGGGTAAGTTTTGATCACGAAATCGTCCGAGGCCTCGCCTACTACACCGGCACCGTCTTTGAAGCCATCGCCGAAGGCGAACGCGCCGTCGCCGGCGGAGGACGCTACGACAACCTCATCGAACTCATGGGAGGCCCACCAACCCCCGCCGTCGGATTCGCCATGGGAGATGTCGTCCTCACCAACCTCCTCGAAGACAACAACCTCATCCCTGAGGGCCCAGAACTCATGGAAGCCGTCTCGCGCAAGCAAGCCTCCATCCGACCCGAAGCCTTCATCGCCGTCCCCAACAACGACGAAGAAAACCGCGCCGCCGCCCAATCCCTCGCCGCCGCCCTCCGCCGAGGTCAAGAATCCGAAACCTACCTCGCGCGCGACGACCGCAAACCCTGGCAATCCGACCGCTACGCCATCCCCCCCATCCACACCCGCACCTCCTACAAATCCACCACCAACCCGGGAAAGCTCCGCAAAGACGCCGATAGCCAACACGCCAAATACTTCGTCGAGATCCACGCCCCAAACAAAGTCGAACTCACCGATATGGACAAACGCGAATCCATCACCTCAAGCGCCGGCACATTCTCTGTGAACCCCACCGACCAAAACTACATCGGCACCGCCCTCGCCCAACTCACTCAATAACACTCCTCAAATGAACCGTGCCGCCCTCATCACCCTACTCCCCCTCCTCGCACTGTCTGCCTGCGATCAAACATCCAATCCCCAGTCCGCCCCGACCAGCGCCGAACCCAACATCGCTGCAGCAGAAGCCGCCCCCCCATCCACACCCATCATCTCCTTCACCATCCAAACCAACCTTCTTCGAAACCAATCCCTCGAAGACGAATCCCCAACCCCTTGGCACGACCTCGCCGAACGCTCCCCAGCTTGGCACCCCTTCAGCGTATCTTCAGACGAAGCCCACTCCGGAACCCACTCCGCCCAGCTCACCATCGACAACACCATCACCTCAACAGAAAAACCCACCGCCATCCTCGGCATCGTCCAAAGCATCAAACCCAAAACCCACACCCTCCCGACCACCATCAAAGGACACTACAAAGTCACCCACTGGACCCGCGGCACCAAAGACCAATACCTCCAAGCCGTCTTCATGTGCACGCGCCCGTCCAACAATTCCACCGGAATCAACTACCCCACCTTCCA
>JAEPQP010000026.1 GCA_017640485.1 Phycisphaerales bacterium
AACCCGCTCCTAGGGGCATCCCTCGCTGTATGCCCCGAGGAACGCTGAAATGTCAAAGAAATCAAACACTTCATCCCCATTGAAATCGATCTGGTTGGTCAAAAACTCGGAGATGTCAAAGAAATCGAGTGCTCCATCTTGGTTCAGATCCGCCGGACACGCATCATCCCCTGATTGGCTCAGCCGAACAAGAATCCGCGCATCGGGACCAAAGTCCGAGCTCACCAGATCAGCCAAACCATCGCCGTTGATATCCTTCCCGATCGCGTTCCTCGCGCCCGAACTCGCGTTGTATTGAACCGCAGACCCCAGCGAACCATCCCCAAGGTTCCGCAGAATCATTGCCGAAATGGTGCTCGTGGTCATCACCAGATCCGCATAACCATCCAGGTCCATGTCCTGGAACGACACGGATCTCGGAGTGTTCGGAGTTGGATACGCCACGCGAGGCATAAAAGTCCCATTGCCCACACCAAGATGAACCGAGACCGTGTGATCGAACAGATCAGGATTCACCAAATCAACAATCCCGTCATTATTCAAATCTCCAGCCGCGACTGCGTAAGGCCTGAAACCGGTATCGATCCGGACTTCTGCGTTCAGCGTCCCATCGCCGATCCCAGTGAGGATCCCCAAACTCGCGCTCATCTCATTGGCAACGATCACATCCAGACCGCCAATCCCGTCGATGTCCGCGATGACGACATCAATCGGTTCAGAGCCGACATCGTACGAAACCGCGGGCGCATAACTCCAGAAACCCAAGTTGATCAGCACACTGATCGTGTCATCCCCGCTGTTGACCACGACGAGATCAAGATCTTGATCCCCATCCAGATCCCCAGCCGCGGCCGCAACCGGAGCATCCCCCACATCAAACTCACCAAGCAACGAGAACGCCCCGGTCCCGTTCCCGACCAGCAGCTTCAGATCATCGGAGCTCTTGCACACCGCGACAATGTCGTCGGCGCCAAACCCATCCACATCCGCGACCACCACCGAGTGGGGACGACCAAGCACAGGAATCAACTGCTGCTCACCAAAGGTCCCGTTCCCCGTATTGAGCAGCACGCCAATCTCATTCGTCAGAGGACTCGCCCACACCAGATCAGGTCCAAGCTGTTCATCCACATCAGAACTTGATAAACCCCAGATGGAATCGGGTGTCAAATACTCCGCTTCCGTCCCAAGCACCCCCGTCTCTGACCCGCGGACAACCGCGACGAGATCACTGGTCGACAGCACCCCGACCACATCACTGAACCCATCGCCATCGAGGTCTTGGACAGCAACCGACTGGCGGATAAACAGAGCGGTGTACCGAACCACGTTCCCAAAGCTCCCACCACCATCATTGAGCATCACCGAGATCGCATAGAACAATGAATCATCATGCCGAGTGATGACCACCAGATCTTGGTCCCCATCTCCATCTATATCCCCACTACCAATTGATTGGGTCGATTCACCAATCACACGCGTCTCAGTAACCGCAAAAACTCCCGAGCCATCATTGGTCAAGACCTCGACTTCACCGGTCAATGTATGCCCCAACGCGATATCCAGATCCCCGTCACCGTCAAGATCATCAAGAACCAGATCACGCACAGAACCCACCACCGCTGTCGACATCAATGGCAGGAACCCACCCGCCTGATCATTGATCAGCACACCAACCTGCTCAAACATCCCGACAACCAGATCCGGATACCCATCACCGTTCACATCCCCCGAATCAAGCCGAGTGCACCCACCACCGGTCGCAACCGCCACGGCGGATTCAAATGTGCCGTCCCCGTTCCCCTTCAACAACCGGACCCCATCCGGGTTCACAGAAATCGTGACCACAATATCAGCATTGCCATCCATATCAAAGTCATCGACCAGCACCCAGTTCCCCTCGATCCCAGAACCCACGAGCACTTCAGTTGGCGCGCCGAGCGTTCCATCCCCCTGATTCATCAACACCGAAACAGTCGGACTCACAGAATCGGTCAGCGTCACCACATCCGGAAAGTCATCGTTGTTGAAATCACCCGCCGCGACCGAGATCGCGTATTCACTCGCGGCATAACTCGTGGGCGAACTCAGATCCCCATCCCCCCGATTGAGATACACCCCCACATCGTCAGAAAAACGATTCGCAACCACCACATCGGGTCTGCCGTCCTGATCCATATCCGCAATCACAACCTGCTCAGGCTGACGACCAGCAGGGTAATAGTCCGGCTTCGGATACAAGTCCCGGACACCATCCGCATGCAAATATGGGGCAAAGACCCCGATCATAAGTACGATCAAACAGTACCGATGTCCCAAATCAATTCTCCAAGCTGCATCATGACGAAATACTGCTCAGACTACCATACGCCCTGCCCCGCTTCAAGCCCTTTGTAGTCGATACACTTGGCTGACCCAAAGACCCGATAGTACCGCCCCATGCTGACCACCGACTCCCGTCCCCGAAACCTCCGCTGGATCCACGCCGGCCCGCTGCTCTACGGCGACTGGGGAACCTCACGCCTGTATGTCCTGGGACTCGCATTCCTCTACACCGCGCACGCCTCCATCATCTACCTCGCCGCGATTGGTCTGCTCATGCTCGCCGTGTCTTGGGCATACACCCACATCTGCCGGTGCTTCCCCGACGGAGGAGGCGTCTACACCGCCGCGAGACAACTCTCCCCCACACTCTCCGTCATCGGATCCACCCTCCTGCTCTCCGGATACATCATGACCGCGTCGATCTCCGCGATCGAAGCATTCCACTACTTCCATGTACCCCACGACCTCGTCCTCCCCCTTGCTGTCGGATCCATCATCCTCGTCGGAGGCGTGAACTGGCTCGGCGCCAAGAGCGCGGGCAAGTTCGCGCTCTTCATCGCGCTCGTCGCCCTCGTTGTCTCCGCGATCATGGCGCTCGTCGCGCTCCCCGCGTTCGCGCGTGGGATCGAAACCATCTCATTCGACTACTTCCGCCAAAGCCCGCCGTCCGACATGTGGGTGAACTTCACCAAAATCTGTCTCGCACTTGCTGGAGTCGAAGCCGTCGCCAACATGACCGGGATGATGAAGAAACCCGTCGAGAAGGAAGCCAAGAAAACCATCTGGCCAGTCTCCGCTGAGGTCGTGGCGCTCAATCTGGTCTTCGGCCTCGCACTCGCGGGACTCACCTTCACCGTCGCGGGTACCGAGATGCTCCATCTCAAATCTCCAGACACCCAGCGCATCGTCGAATCCCGCGAGAGCTTCGTCACCACGCTCCCGATCGAGACCCAAGAAAACTACGACATCACTCGACCGATCTACCTCGACGAAGACCAGCTCAGCACGCTCCCACCCGAGGGCGTCGTCGCATACTCCGAGCTCGTCGAGCACCGCGAAGCCGTGAAGGTCTACACCAACGCCGCGATGCGCGTCGTCGCACAAAACACCGGGAACGATGTCTTCGGCCCATCCTTCGGAACCGTCTTCGGCAACCTCGCGGGAATCACCTTCGGGCTCCTCCTCCTCAGCGCCACCAATACCGCGATCATGGCCATGGTCTCCGTTTTCTACGCAATGGCGCAAGACAACGAACTCCCCAAGGCACTCACCAAACTCAACTATTCAGGGGTCCCCTACATCGGGCTTATCGTCTCGATCATCATCCCCGCGGCGGTGATCCTCGTCGAGCAGGATGTCGCCGTGCTCGCTTCGCTCTATGTGCTTGGAGTCACCGGCGCAATCACGGTCACAGTCCTCTCCAGCGCCATCAACACCAAACTCGAACTCACCCCGATCACCCGTGTCCTATTCTGGGCGCTTGGACTCTTCCTCCTCTCAATCACCATCACGATCGGGATCACCCAGCCGATCTCTACCGCGTTCTCGGGAACCCTCGTCGCCCTCGCGCTCGGACTCAGAACCATCCGGTCGCTCCGCCCCGGCGCGACCGGGAAGTCCCTCGAAGCCCCCGGCGGCGGATGGATGGAAATTCTCTCACTCACCCCTGAGATCGATCCGACCAAACCCAAGATCATGCTCGCCGCGCGTGGTCGATACCAGTCCGAGTACGCGATCGACCTCGCCAAACGTCGCGACGCCACACTCTTCGCTATCTTCGTCCGTCAAGTCCGCGTGCTCGATCTCAGTCCAGACAAAGCCCCCCGCATCGAGACTGACCAAGCCGCTCAAGAAACCCTCGGCACCACCGCCATGCTCGCAAAAGAAGCCGGAGTCCCCTTCATCCCGATCTATGTCACCTCGTCCACGATCGCCGAAGAAATTCTTGACTACACCGTCACCTACAACTGTGACACACTCATCATGGGCAAGTCGCGCCGATCCAATGTCGCAAGACGACTCGAGGGCGATGTCATCTCCATGGTCGCACGCGATCTCCCAGAGGGAACCATCCTCATGACCCGAGCCGCGGACATCCCCCACGCCATGATGCCACCGGGAATCGGATCCGGATCAGCAAGCAGCTGATGTATGAATTTACTCAAATCATGTGATAGACGACTTATGACGCCTTGCGGTTCCGCAGATGCTCGCGCTGGATCTGCATCGCGAACTGCTCGAGCACGCGCCGTTCAGGATTCATCGCCCCGTTTTTCTCTGGGTAGATTAGCAGTACCCCAACCCGACAGGTCGACCCCTTCAGGTCTGTCCCACGGCGGAGCTCGACCACAAAGTCCAGTTCCTTGCCTTCAAGCTCGAACGAGACACCGATCCGCTCAAAGCGATCGAGCTGCATGTACGACACGCCGTACATCAGAATTCCGAGACCGTTGCGTGTCAGATCGATCAATCGCCCAACCGCGTGAGGCGGAGTTACCTTGGCGTCTTCCATGATCCGACCCCAGTCGATATCACGAGCAACCGCACCGTTCACATCAAGCGGGTACACGGGATCATAATCCAATGGTGAAAGCAAGTCTGTGTAGTATGCGTTGGTCAACTCAAACCCGAGCTTCGGAGCATTCTCCTCTCGGCTCTGATACCGATCGAAGAACCACATGTTCACAGGGATCTCTTCAGCAAAACCAGAGAGCGAAGCCCGGAACGCGGACCGACGATCACTCTCACGCAGATTCATAGGCTTCGAGAGCATCAGCGACCGAACCACACGATGCTCATTGAGCTGTGTCGGTTCTTCGACCATCAGGATCTTCGCTTCAAACGAGAGCATCACCCCGTCATAACTCAGGTACGCCTCAACCATGTCATTGGTCCGCAACCGGATGTCGCGTCCGATGATCTGCAACTCTTCAATCACAACCCCCTCGTCATCCCACTTGAGCAATCTGCCCTGCGCAAGCGGGTCATACCCCGCACGGCACTGGTGCACCACCCCGACCGATGTATTCCGATCGACCGCCTCGCGCAACAACTCCACATGCTCTGCACGCGGTGCATTGCCCGACTTCGAACCGGTACCCTGTTTGGATTTCCGAGAAAACATGGTCTCGTGGTTATCGACTATCGGACACCCCAAGTTCAGATCAACCTCGGGATCACCATATTTTGAAATCAAAACCAGCGGGAGTTATTCTTGCATTCACATCGAGGATCCGATAATCTGCCCATCCAGGTCAATATTTGAGAAAGTAAGCATGAATCACACGTTTCCAAGCAGATCACTCATTTCCACTCTTCTCTCAGCACTGTGGCTTGTGCTCTCTGCATTGTGTACTCAGGCCAATTCACAGGTCGTATATGACTCCCAAGAACTCACAAGCCCCAACAGTTCTCTCTTCGATCGATACGGCTCAGAGATCCGGTCCGATGGCAACTTGTTCTTTGTCGGTGCCCCCCTCGACAACTTCATGGGATCAAATGCTGGGACTGTATATGTCTACAACGCAACCACTGGGACGCTTGTGCGCCAACTCAATGGACAGAATACAACCGGAGGAGAAAACTTCGGATTCACTATCGCTGTTCAAGGAAATCTCATGGTCGTCGGCGCCCCGAATGACACATTCGGAGCAAGCCGAACAGGGAGCGCCTACTTCATCAATCCAGTCACTGGAACAGAGCTCGAATACATTGGTCCGTCTGATGACGAAGCATTCCAGAGCTTCGGAAACGCTGTAGCAATGAACAGTGCAGTCACACTTATCGGCGCACCGCTCAAAGACAACGCAGACGGAAGCATCGGTGCCGTCTATGCATTTTTGAACTCAACAATGAAAGAGCTCACAGTAATCACCCCCCCACTCCCAAGAGGGAACATCCGATTCGGGAAGGGTCTGGCGATGACCGAATCCCACTTCATCGTGGGCGCGTACGGCAGCTCAAGTCCGACCGATACCTACCCAGGAGAGGTTTATGTATACAATGTAAACACCGGACTCCCAACAAACCTGCTCGTTGCCGACATCCCAGATCCCGCTTCCCAGTTCGGACAAAATGTAGATCTCGAGGGTAACATCGCCGTCGTCGCCGCGAAGACAGACAACTCTTTCGGCGAAGATGCAGGGGCTGTCTATATCTTCGACATCATTTCAGGAAATCAACTCGCTCGAATAGGGAGCCCAGATCCACAACCCGGCGCTCACTTTGGCAGCTCGATCTCTATCAATAATGGAATTATTGCCGTTGGTGCGGACAAAGAAGATTCTGCTGGGGAGAGTGCCGGTGCAGTCTACACATTCGACGCAGATACATATGAGTTTATTGCCAAGTCAGTACCCGACGAACTCAATGCTGGCACCAAGTTCGGATCATCAGTTGCGATCATTGATCAACGAATCGTCGCAGGCGCTGATATCTTGGCGACCGTGAAAACCGGAGCTGGTCATGCATACATTCTTGATCCATACTGCCGCCCAGACCTGAACCAAGACAACACCCTCGATTTCTTTGATCTCTCGACATTCCTCAGTGATGGAACTGATTGGAACGAAGACGGGGTATTCGATTTCTTTGATATCAGCGCATTCCTCAACAGCTTTACGCGCGGATGCCCAGAACTTGACTAAGCAAGCGACCAATACATGTACCAACAAAAAGCAGCCCCGAAATATCGGGGCTGCTTTACATATGATAAGAACCACTCAAATCACTTCCGGCGACGACCGTTCGCCAACACCCCACCCAGCCCAACGAGTGCGATTGCACCAGGCGCTGGGATCGTGGTCGTGGTGAAGTTGCTGCCATCGAACCAACCCTGACGGTTGAATGAGAGCTCAGTGAGCGCCCCGTCTTCGCTGTAGCTGGTGTTCATTCCAGTCATCGGGTGCATCCAGAGCCCGATCAGCTCATCAAACTGCATCCCGGTCCATTCCCCCGGCCCCTCAGGACCTGGGTAGATTGGGTTGTGGCCGTTGACCAATGACGCATCCATCTCAAGCGTCATCACGCGGGTCGATCCGATGTCTTGCATCGATGCCTGCATGATCAGCGAAGCGTTGGCACCCAGTGCGTCAGAACCAAAGATCATGTCTGGGTTCTGGGTCCCGGCCTCAGCGGATCCGTCGAAGTAGGTATTGAACGAGTTCTGCCCGTTGTACGCGTACCCGGTCACACGGACATTGCTGTCCGTCGCGTCGAAGTACAGCAGCGCGAGTTCACCAGCGTGACCCTTCGGGTTTGGTCCGTTGTTCACCGCGAGCGTGAACCCGTCGGTGATCTGATCCGCGAAGGTCACTTCCCACAGGAAGCGTTGGGTGTTCGAGTTGTACTGCGCGTGGATCGACTGGAACTCGCCGCCGTTCATATTCAGACCGGTGGTCCCATTGACATCAGCCGACCAATCCCACTGGTAGATATCCGCCGAAGCACCTGCCGCGACCGTTCCAGCACACATCAAAGCAATCATTGTGACTTTCTTCATCTCTCTATCCTCTCAAAGCGGGCCAAGCCCTGTGCTCTCTCTGGTTTACGGCCGCGCTCTCGATCTCGCAGCCGAGCCAAAGGTACCCCCGATCCAGAAGACCACAAGTCAATTCCATGTGGTTTCCGTAAGCTTCAACAACTCCAGCCGAAACATCCCCACCTACCATCCCGATAACCCGATCTCGCTCACTCAACCGCCCGATATCCCAGTCCCAAACGCCCGATCGACATGACGCACGACCCTGAAATCCTCTCTATGAATGACGCAACACCGGACTACCTGCAAGGACTGACCGAACCACAAAGAAGCGCCGTGCTGTGCACCGAAGGCCCGCTCCTCATACTTGCCGCCGCGGGATCCGGAAAGACCCGCGTCATCACGCGACGCATCGCCCACCTCGTCGCCAACAACACTCCACCGTGGTCGATCCTCGCACTCACCTTCACCAACAAAGCCGCCGGAGAGATGCGCGAGCGCGTCGCCCTCACCATCGCCGGACCCAACGCACTCGACGAGGACGCCCCCCGCGATCCGCGACTCCGAGGCCTCACCATCACGACCTTCCACTCCCTCTGCGCCCGCCTGCTCCGACGCTACGCGGAGCGCGCCAACCTCCCCGGACTCAAACCCGACTACACCATCTACGACAGTTCCGACCAGATGGCCGCGATGAAACGCGTCCTCAAATCCATGAACCTCCAAGCAAGCAACTGGCCCCCGCGCTCCGTCCTCTCCACTATCTCGACCGCCAAGAACGAGATGATGGATGCCAAAAAATACGAAGCCAACGCGTTCGACTACTACTCCAAGCAAGTCGCCAAGATCTACCTCGCGTACGAGCAAGCACTCCGCAACGCCGGCGCGATCGACTTCGACGACCTCCTCCTCTACACCGCCAGGATCCTCGAGACCAACCCCGAGATCAAGGACGAACTCAACGCCCGCTGGAAGTACCTGCTCATCGACGAATACCAGGACACCAACTCCGTCCAGTTCAAGATCGCTTCCCTGCTCGCCTCCGCCCCCCCGCCGCTCCCCGGCATGGAAGATGAACCTTCACAACCCAACATCTGCGTCGTCGGAGATCCCGACCAAGCGATCTACGGCTGGCGCGGAGCAGATATATCCAACATCCTCGACTTCGAGGAACACTACCCCGGCGCGAAAGTCATCATGCTGGGAGAGAACTTCCGCTCAACTGAACCGATCTTGAACGCCGCCGACACACTCATCAAGCACAACACCAAACGCAAGGACAAACCCCTCTACACCTCCAAGCCCGGCGGGGATCCAATCACCGTCATCACCTGCAACGACGAGCGCCACGAAGCCGAACTCGTCGCCGACTGGTTCAGGGAACTCAACGAAAAGCACAGCATCCCCTGGAAGGACATGGCGGTCTTCTACCGAACCAACGCGCTCTCCCGCGTGATGGAAGACGCGATGCGACAGTCCTCTGTCCCCTACCGAATCGCTCGGGGCACCGCGTTCTTCGAGCGCGAAGAAATCAAGAACGCGATCGCCTACCTCCGCGTCATCGCCAACCCAGCAGACACCATCTCCCTCCTCCGGATCATCAACACCCCCACCCGAGGCATCGGCAAGACCACCCTCGACACGATCCAGGGCGCGTGCGCCCGTGCCGGGATCACCCTCTGGGAAGGACTCAACCGCTGCGCCGAGCTCGGACTCAGCGACCGCGCCACCAAGTCTGTCAAAAAGTTCACCGACATGATCAACGACTGGACAGGTGGAGGCACCTTCATGGGCGCGTCCCTCTCCAGCACCCTCCACGAACTCGTCGAGCGTGTCATCGAAGAGTCCACACTCGAAGCACACTACACCAAGCAAGCCAAAGCCTCCGGCGCCGAGTCTGACGAAGAACGCCTCGACAACCTCAACGAACTCATCACCTCCGCTCGAGACTTCGAGCGTGAGTATGACCCCGCTGAGGATCCCGCGTCCTTCACCAACGCCGAGGAAGCCGAGTCGGGTAACCTCGCAGAGATCCCCCCACTCCTCGCGCTCGTCCGCGCCTACCTCGAATCCATCGCCCTTATCGCCGATGCCGACGCGGTGGACAACGAATCCGGTGCCGTCACCCTCATGACCCTCCACGCGAGCAAAGGCCTCGAGTTCCCCGCAGTCGCGATGATCGCGCTCGAAGAAGGCACTCTCCCGCACTCCCGCGCCAACGAATCCGTCGCCGAGCTCGAAGAAGAACGCAGACTCGCCTTCGTCGGGATCACCCGCTCCATGAAGCACCTCCAACTCACCACCGCAACCCGCCGCACCATCCGAGGCATCACCGAACGCACCATCAAGTCCCGCTTCCTTGAAGAAATCGGATCCGAAAGCATCATCTTCTCCGACCAAGCCGATGACGACTTCGGAGGCGGTGGCATAGACAGCTTGGGTGAGTACGACGACGCGTTCAGCAACAAGAGCAGCTCAAGCCGCTTCCGCGCCGGATCCTTCGCCAACTTCAAACCCGATCACCAAGCCATCAACGACGCACGCGAAAAACGACTCGCCAATGTCAAGCCAAGGGAATCCACCCCCGTCGCCAAACCAAGACCCTCCATCATCCCAGGCGGGCAGCCCTCCGCATCCCAATCGAGCAACAACACGCCCTACCCCGTCGGTTGCACCGTCTCCCACCCACAGTTCGGGGAAGGCGTCGTCATGAAAACCACCCCAGGCCAGAACGCACGCGTGATCATCGAGTTCAAAGCCGTCGGACGAAAGACCCTCGTCCTCGAGTACGCAAGACTCAAAAGAATCCGCTAATGATCATGCGACTCCGGACTCGGGCGCAGCACATCAAACAACTCGATCGGGATATTGCGGAGCACCGCAAAGCCAACCAACGCGCCAAGCGCGATCCACCCAACCAGCGATCCCGACACCCAAGGCTTTAACCGCTTGCCCCTGGTCACGATCAGCACCTGATCTACCCAGAACCACGCCGCGAGCGGCAACCCAACAACCATCAAGAGCGGATTGAAATCAAATCCCCCCGCGACATCACCGTTCAGAACGGAGTGGCACGCCCGCATCGAGCCGCATCCCGGACAATACAACCCGGTGAACTTCCAGAACGGGCAAGGAGGCACCCAACTCGCCGGATGCCACACCAACATCACGATGGTCGCCATGATCCCAGAAAGAGTCAAAAGCAACGACCGACGACGCTCCCGCGATCCTACATTATAAAATACCCGAGATTGAGAACGATCAGTAGTGATCTTGCAGTATACTCAAACACAGGAGACATTGACGCATGTACTGCACCAGCTGCGGCACCCAGATCAACCACGACGCTAAGTTCTGCAGCGATTGCGGATACCCCACCGATCCCAACGCAGCCAGCGCCGCTCAATCCAGATCCGTCGAAGCGATTGAGAACGATCTCAAATACCTCATCCCGATGGGGACCTCGCCCATCCCGATGATCGCAGGATACCTCGGACTTTTCTCAATACTCGTCTTCCCCGCACCATTCGCACTCATCTTCGGCGTCGTCGGACTCAAGCAACTCAAGAACAAGAACATCACCAACGGAAAAGGCCGATGCTGGACAGGAATCATCCTGGGATCGATCTTCACCGCGCTCCCGATCGTCCTCTATGCGATCAGTTAATCACACACGCACCAAGGAACACACCATGTATTGTAAAGACTGTGGACAACAACTCAATGAAAACCAACAACACTGCGACGCCTGCGGCTCAGCAGCCCAAGCCCCACAGATGTCCGCACAACCAGCCGCGTACGCATCGGGAAGCCCCTCCCCAACCTACCTCGTGCCTGCGATCCTCGTCACCATCTTCTGCTGTCAGATCTTCGGCATCGTCGCGATCGTCTACTCCGCCATCGCGATGGGCAAGAACTCATCGCATGACTACATGGGCGCCATGGAATCCGCAAAGAAAGCCAAAATGTGGTGCTGGCTCGGATTCGGCGTCGGCTTCGTAGTCCTCGCGATCTACATGGCACTCATGTTCGTCGGAGCACTCGCTGGCGCTGCCGCGACACCATGAGGAGTGGTCTTTGACATCGACATGTTGTCGTAGCCAAGCGCAAAGCCGAAGGTTTGAAGTGCCTCATCTCCGAATATGCATGAATCGAACATATTCGTAAATTATCCGACTGACTTATTCGATGATTTTTCCCCGCGAGTTCTCCGAATTGATCTTCGAAAATACTCCCATTCTCTTTGAGCAATCAACTTGATCCAATGCCGTCCACACTCTGGGCAATTGGTTACATCATTTAGTTCGCCCATTGGATACGAACACCGCGTACACAACAAATCGTTGTAAGCAACTGCTTTCTGAGCAAGGCGTTTGAGTTTTTTCCCATACCAAACCGAAATAGGAATCTGTACTAAGGACAGTATCGGAATCATCATTGTTGAGATTTCCAGACCAAACACCTGAAATGACCGAACTGTGACGATCAGTATCAAAGAAAGTGTAAAACAGATCAGGAACAGAATGAGGCTCAAAAAATATCTGCGCAGAATCTTCTGAGCAATTTCAGGAAAAGATTTATCGACAATCATGCCGGACGAATCCCACGCTGCAACTGCATCACCCGCTCCGCCTCCTCGCGGCGGACCTGATCCAGAATATGCTTCGGGATCCGCCATGACCCATCGTCCGCCGTCACGCTCGCGCAGTGCTCGTTCAAACACCGGTACATGAACTTGAATGCATCGCGTGGTTGCTGCATCGCGCTCAGCGCCTCGACCAGATCCTGCCGAGTCACATCCTCCGTAAACACATCCACCAGCGCCAGCGGAGGCACATTCGAAGGACGACATACGGCGAGCCGAGCATTGCACAGGTCATACAACATCGCCCCCGTCCACGACAACCGCTCGACCATGTTCTGTTTATCGAGCCGCGCCTCTTGGAAGAACGCGCTCGACTCCTTAAACAACGCATGCCGAAGCTCAATAGGGAGCAGCATCTTCAACCCCACACCCTCAAGCTGCAAAAACTTGTTGTTGAGCATCGGCCAGATCAGCGACCGCATCCGATCCGGATCACCGTTAATCAGAGTCGGCTCATCCACCCGATCAATCACCACCAGAATCCCCGTAAACCCAAACTCCGCAATCACCCGCCGCAGTCTCGCAAACATCGCGTACCGCTGTTCATCGCTGTCCGTCGTCGGCAGTTCCCCAGACCCCAACACACTCCCAGGCATCCTCCGGAGCGATCCCAAATACCCACTCCCCACCCTCGGCACCATCCGACACTGCTTGTGCAGCTTGCTCGCGATTCGATTGATCACCAACCGATCCAACACCAGCCCCTTCCCAAGCAGCAGCATCCACAGCACCAACAACACACCCGACCCGATCTGCACCGCGTTGAACACAAAGCCCTCAAGCCCTGAATACAGCATCAGCCACCCAAACAGCGCCACCGCAGGCATCCACCCGAGCCACATCCCGATCACCATCAACGCCGAGTGCCCTCCGCCGGGCATCTTCAAAAGCTGCCGCAGCCGCCCCGTCCGCGCGCCGCTCGGATCATTCGTGTCGTACACCGACTGCAACAACAACAAATCCCTCCGAATCAACGCGGGCATCTTCCGCGCCCGCTTCGCCGCGTTCTCCCCAAGATTCGCCGCAGGAGGTTCGGTCGGTCCAGGGAGAATCGCGTTGAGCACCCGCCCCACCCCGATGCTCACCATCGCGTCCATGTGATCCACCAGACGCACCCCCTCAAACGGATTCTCTTTCTTCGAGCGCCCGTCCCGATCCACATACTGATCCAGCATCGTGTTCAAATCATCGTACGGGATCATGAAGACCTTCCGCTCCGGGAAGTCCTCGTTGTGCCGACCGATCCGCCCAGCGATCTGCAACCGGATCGCCGTCTTCCCCGCGCCCTTCTCCCCGAACACGATCGAGGTTGAGGGCCGATGCAACTCCCCAAGAATCTTCTCAAAGTCCGAGTGCGTGCTCGATGTCCCCTGCCGCGTCAGCTCCACCTCTCCAGGCATCGGCGCCGACTCCGCCGGACGAGTCTCCGGCGACGAGATCCCCATCCGCGCAAAGATCGAATCATGCCGCGCCTCCTCCCCACGAAACGGATTCTCCACAATCGACCAATGCTCAAAGAACTGCGATAGATTCATACCCCATTCTATCGGCAAAACAGGCTCAATTAGGGTAGATCGAAAGCGATACAATACAACAGTATGAAACGAGTTTCCCATATGTTTCGAAGACGGAGAAGCAAGATTGCCGCTGTTGTCCTGCTTCCTGTAGCAGTCTACATAATCCTTCTATCCGCCATGTGGATCAATTTTTCCCGACACTCAAACACCTATGACGAACTCATTGCTGCTGCCAACGCATATGGGAACTACACAAATGGATGGCGAGCCCACGATCCGCTGAACCTCATCGAGTTTGAGGAGACCACAAAACTTTCTTGGACTGGCGAGACGAACCTAGTGGATACACCGGCTTCAAGAATCAAAACGGCCAAATTGTCATCCCTGCGACATTCCGAAGTTCACCAGGATTCTACGAGGGACTTGCATCGGTCACATTTGATGATGAAACAAGAGGCTTCATCAAACCCGATGGCTCAATCGCATTCAGTACAGGTAAAGACAGTTCAATGGGGTTTGTAAATGGGAGAGCCATGCTCCACAGATTAACAACAAACTCAAATGGAAAGACAGAACTCTATTTCGGCTTTATCGACAAAGATGGAAACCGAATAACCGACATCATATATCAATACGCTGAATCATTCGTGGGTGAAACAGGAAACGAATATGCCTTAGTCTACAATGAAGGTTTTCTGTCTCCAATCAATAACTTCTTCACCAATGACCGCGAAGAGTCTATTTCGCTCTACGATTTTTTTATCCCGGCTTGGTCACCACTCTTTATCGATAAAGACGGCAACACCGTCCCCATCAAAGAAGTCCGCGCATCAATCAAGCGACTCACAGAACAAGCCAAACTCAAGAAAACTCAGTGAGCGACCTTCGTCCCAAGCATCGGTGAAACCTCCGCAACGATCCGCTCGAGCGTCTCCTGATCCTTCGCCTCCGCATTGAGTCGCAGCAAAGGCTCCGTGTTGGACATCCGGATATTCATCCACCAGCCCTCATCCTCGAAGCAATCGACCGTGATCCCATCAAGCTCATCGATCTCGCACTTCTCTGCGTAGAACTCCATGACCGACTCAATCGCCAGCGGCGCTTCCTCGTTCTCGAAGTTGATCTCGCCCGACTGCTTGTACCGCGCCATCGGCTTGATCAGCTCGCTCATCGGCTTGCCTGAGTTCGCGAGCACCGATAGGAATGTACACATCGCGATTGCACCACTATCCGCGTTGAAGTTCTTGCGGAAGTAGAAGTGACCCGAAAGCTCACCACCAAAGATCGCCTTGTTCTCAGCAAGCAACGCCTTCATAAACACATGCCCCACGCGTCCACGCAGCGGCTTCCCGCCGTGCTTGACGATCTCTTCCTCGACAGCCTTGGTCGAGCGGAGGTCGTACACAATCGACGCGCCGGGTTCCTGCTCGAGGAAGAACGACGCGAGCAGCGCCGTCATTTGATCACAAGGCACCGTCTTGCCCTTCTCGTCCACCGCGACACACCGATCCGCGTCCCCATCAAAGCACAGACCCAGATCAGCCCCATGCTCAACAACCGCTGCTTGGAGCTGCTCAAGATTCGACTCAACCAGTGGATTTGGATCGTGAGCCATCTCCCCCGACTCGATGTCAAAGTTCATCTCGATGATCTCGAGCCCCTCAACATTCGCCCCGTCCTTCCCGAACACCTTCGGACTCATCATCCCCGCCATCCCGTTCGAAGCATCGACGACAATCTTCATTGGATTGCTCGCGTCCCGATCCCCCAGATCCAGGAACTTGAGCACATGCTTCGCGTACGGCTTCCACAGATCACGCTCCTCAACAATCGCCGAAGGATCGGGCTCCGCGTTCTTATCCACCATCGCCGCGTACTTGCGGACCAGTTCCAACCCCGTCAGCTCACCGACCGGCTTGGCGCGACGCTTGGAAATCTTGAACCCGTTGTACTGCGGAGGATTGTGCGAAGCGGTGATCACAACCCCACCCGAAGCATCAAGATAGTTGATCGCAAAGTACATCATCGGCGTATCAATCAATCCCAGATCGATCACGCTCGCGTGGTAGCAGGTCAACCCCCGCACCAACTCATCACGCAGCGTCGGAGACGACTTCCGCATGTCCCGCCCGATGATCACATTCCGCATCATCGGCGTCGACTCCCCGTCGTTGCTCGCTTCCTCAAGCAGGAACCGCGCAGACCCACACCCGATCTGCCACCCCATCCGATCAGTCAGCAAATCCGGGTAAGTCCCACGGATGTCATACGCCTTAAAGACTCGTCCAAGCATCGATCGTCTCCTGCTCTACACGCCTAATCGCGTGAACATAGACGATAGGTCAGCATCCATCGTTTGCCAAGCCCACTAGAAACCATGTATCCATCCGTAAACCCACAATATCAAGGCAAATACACCTCAGGCACCAGATACTCCCAGTCCGGATGATCATGCGGCCGGATCTCATCGTTCCCCTGAGGCACATACGGATCATCCGTCAGATCCCGCCCGTTGTGCCAACGACAATCCGGGTTCCCCGTATCCAGCAGCGATATAACCTCCGCGTGCCCGTCCTGAAACGAATACACCGCATCCCCACGATGCCAATATCCATAAGGCCCAGGATCATCGCCGTAGTAGTTCGCGATGTACGGATTGCTCACCCGCAGATTCGCAAACCCACGATTCGTCTCCGCAACCAGAATCGTATGACTCGGACGACGGATCACCGTATCCGAGATCTTCGCGTTGTCATCCGTGATCCCACCCCTCCAGAGCACATGCCCATTGAGCGCGTAACTCGAGACCTGATCACCAACGCACAGCATGCCGCCCTCGCTGTACCCGAACTCACTCCCCGGGTTCTTGTGCGAAGGACACACCCGCCCAGACGAATCGCTGTAGAACCCATCCCTCGAAAGCTGCTCGCGCCAAGTGATGTACTCACCCTCCCCGACAACCGTCCGGTTCTCTGGAAGACGGTTCCTGTTCTGACCCGAGAAAGTCGTGATCGCAACCGCAAGCTGCCCCGCGTTGGTCAAGCACTGAGCAGTCCGCGCCGAATCCCGCGCGTATTTCAGTGCAGGCATCGCCAGCCCAATCAACACCACCACGACACCGATCACCACCAACAACTCGATCAACGAAAATCCTTGCCGCTTCATCCGCATCACCCCTCCCCATCGATCAACACGATCTGAACAGGGTTCTCCGCGCTGTACTCAAACGAGCTCGGCCACCGATCACTCTGCTTCGTCCCAGGCAGGAAGTACGCGACCTCATACCCACCATCCACTTCACGGATCAGCAGCCGGAACCGAGTCCCGATCAGTCGTGGATCCCGCCCCCCCGCATGCACCGACAGCACACGCGCATGCCCATCCTCCTTGGTCCATTCAATAATCCGGTACAGCGCCGCAACCCACGAATCCGTCCCGAACCGGATCTCACGAGCCGTGATCGTCACCGGGATCCGCTCCGCCTCCGTCCAAGGCCCAAGCAAGCCAAACTCCCCGGCATCCTCCGGAATCCGCCCATGCTCCTGCCACCCGAGCGGAGGACGCACCCCATACCACCCCGGCTCATTCCTCCCAAGCTGAACCCCTTCAGTCATAGGCCGGATCACCAACCGCCCAACATCGTCAAACCCAGCAGTCATCTCAACGCGCTGCCCAAGCTTGAACCGACTCCACTCATCCCCGATGGGCAAGATCCGCTCCACCCGAGTGTCAATCACCACCAAACCATCCTCGACCGCCGACTCATCAATCCCCAAAATCTTGAGCCTCGCGCTCTTCACCTCTCCAGACTCAGGCTCGATCCCATGATTCATCACCAACGCGCCGTCCGAGATCCACACCCCACGATCAAACAGATTCCGCTCACCCGCAGACACAATCTCAAACGGCCCGATCTTCCCCCGCGGCCGATCAGGAGCGTCCTGCGCAATCCCCGCACCCAATCCCATGATCCCACCAGAACCGCTCGAACCACCCCGAGTCCCCGATCCGCTGTTCATCGTCAGCACCGAGACCGCCACAACCCCCATCACCGCAACAACCGTTGCCGCGATCGTGACCTTCGACATCACAACAGAACGCGCACCGTTCTGCGCAATCCCAAGCAACCCGATCTTCGAGAGCGATCCCGAGAGCGTCAGACTCCCCTGACCAAGTGTCGAGTACCCCAGAGCTCCACCGAGCGCCGTCACCCCGCCCACAACCAGCCCGCGAGCAACCAGCTTCTTCCGCAGCCGTTCCAGCGCCTTGTGTGTCCGCCGCTGCACCGTCCCGTCGCTGACCCCCAGCTCGATCGCCATTTCCCGCTGTGACCGATCACTCAAGAACCGACCCACGATCAACTCGCGATCAGACACCTCCAGCGCCGCGATCGCTTCATCAAGCATCGGCTCAATCTCACTCCAGAGCGCATACCCAGCCCCCTCCTCGCGCCCGCTCGCTTCCATCACCCCCGCCTCACGCTCGGCCCTTTTCCTCGACTCCGCCCGCCGGATCAGATCAATCGAGCACCCCATCGCCGCCGCGTGCAACCACGCCCCCGCGTGCGAGCGGATCGACCCTGCGTGCCGAGCCAGCTTCAAAAACGCTTCCTGCGCCGCATCCTCGGCATCAGACTCATTACGGAGCACACGCCGGCAAGTCGCCAACACCATGCCCTGGTACCGCCTCGCAAGCACATCAAACGCACTCGGATCCCCGCGCTTCGCGTATAGCCGCAGCGCCGTCACATCATCAAGAAACCCAGAATCATCCGCTATCGGTCGTGGCAATGAACTCATGTCATACCCCTTTCAACCCATAGTCGTTGCTCACCAGATCAACTTGCGCGCAAACTCAAAAATTTGCTGTTGTTGATCATTGTTCAATTTACCTGCTCCCAGATGATTATCTCACCATCTGAACCATCCCGGTAGAACTCAGCGGCTTCTGGACCATTGACATCCTTATAGAGCATCCCCATACGAATAGCGAAACCTGATTTTGTAATCAGAACAAGCTCTGAATCATCGTCAATCATTCGATCAATGACTTCGTTCTTAAACGATTCCAAGTCAGCTGGTTGACATTCATACCGGTTATTCAGATTCATGATGTCACCATTGGTGAAGTAGATCTGAATGTAATCATGAATTTCAAGTACATGATCAATAGTCAACCCAATGATGTGCGCTTCGATGCTCATACCCCACTGCCAACTTGCACAAGCTCCACCCCGCCCGGGATCGCCTTCTGGAACGCCCGCCCGTATCCCGTCGTCACGATCCGCGGATCAAGCACCACCACCCGCCCCGAATCCGTGCTCGAACGGATCAGCCGTCCGAACCCCTGCTTAAACCGAATCACCGCGCGCGGAAGCGAATCATCCCGAAACGGATCCCCGCCGCGTTCCTTGATCAACTCGTTCCGCGCCTCGACGATCGGACGATCCGGAGGATCAAAGGGCAATCGCGTAATGATCACATTCCGCAACCGATCGCCGCGCACATCCACCCCCTGCCAAAAACTCGCCGCGCCGAACAACACCCCCCGATCATGCTCCCGGAACTCATCAAGGATCTGCGTCCGCGACCCATCCTTCCCCTGCGCCCACACCCGATACCCCATCGATTCCAAAGGCCTCCGCAGCGCATCCGCCGTCTGATTGAGCAACTTGAAACTCGTAAACAACACAAACGCCCCGCCGTCGGTCGCCAGCACATGATCCTTCACCCGCGTCGCGATCGCCTGCTCAAAGCTCTCGCCCGCAGGACTCACCGCCCCACGCCTCGGCGTCGGGACACTCGAATCCACATACACCTTCACCTGCGATGTGTACTCAAACGGACTCCCCAGTTGCAGCGTGCTCGCCCCCTCCCCGCCCAATCGAGTCAGCGCATGCATGAACGCCGTCTCCGCATGCTCCGGAGTCTCCCCCTCCTCAACCTCCCGCGTCGTCAGCGTCGCGCTCGTCAGCACCACCGAAGTCTCCGCTCCAAACAGATGCTCCTTGAGCAGCGGCGCAACCTCCGTCGGACTGCACGCAATCGTCACTCGAACCCCGCCACGCCCGGGCTGTCCGGAAGTCTCGATCCAGTACACGCTCTTGGGATTCGTCTGCTCGATCAGCGCCTCCGCCTGATCCGAGATCTCCTTGCACCGGACCGCGAACGCGTTGAGCTCGAACCGATCCGCCTCGCTCGTCACATCATCCCGCAACCGTTTGAGCCGCACATACAGATCATTCATCGCAGGCGACAGCACATTCTCCACAATCCCCGCCTGCCGAACGCGCCCGTTCACCAGCTCCCCGCTCACCATCTTCCGATTCAGCGAATCAAAGAACGCATCACTCGCCCGCGACGCATCCACCACCAATCGTGTCGCCCGATCGATCGGATCCAGATCCCCCGTCACCAGCGCCAGCTGCGCCAGATACCCCCGCTGCGATTGCTCCTGAAACAACTGACGCAACAGGAAGTTCACGCGACCCTCACTCAGCGACAACCCAAAGTGATCCGCCGCCGCGTCCTCCACCCCGTGCGCCTCGTCAAGCACCACATGGTCATACTCCGGCAGGAACCCCGTCCCCTGCATCCGCAGCGCCAGATCCGAAAAGAACAACGCGTGATTGCAGATCAGCAGATCCGCATCTTCCATATCCCGCCGCGCATCCTGATAAAAACAATCCGCATGATGCGGACACTTCCGCCCCATGCAGTTCGTCGAATCCGACTGCACACTGCTCCACACCCCCATCCGCTCAATCGCAGGCAGCGTGCTCAGCGACCCATCCTCCGTCCCGTACGCCCAGTCCTCAATAATGTCTAGAGACCGACGCGACGCGCCATCCGGAAACAACTTGTTCCGCCGCTCGCTCGCCAATCGGAGTCTACGAATCGACATGTAGTTCCCCCGCCCCTTCACCAGCACCGCCTTGCACTCGCGTGGCTCCCCAGTAATATCCGACTCGCTCGCCCGCCCGTCCTCGTACCCCTCGTCGCCCAGCGACGCGAGCGCATCAAGCAACACCGGAATATCCTTCTTCACCAGCTGTTCCTGAAGCGCGATCGTGTTCGTCGCGATGACCACCTTCTCCCCGTTCCGCATCGCCCGCACAATCGCAGGCACCAGATACGCAAAGCTCTTCCCAACTCCAGTCCCGGCCTCCACAAACAGATGCGACCGCGCCTCCATCGCCCGATCAACCGCCCCCGCCATTTTCAACTGCTCTTCACGCGGCTCATACCCCTCCCCCAACCGCGCCGCGATCGGACCATCAGCACCCAAGATGTATGAGATAGAATCATCCATGAGCGACTCTCAAGAACCCAATCCAATCTTTGAGCACTCGATCTATTGGGTCAGACTTAACGACTCGCAGATTCTTCAATCTGAAACACTTCACACCGGTGAAACACCTATATGGTTGGAGATCGAGAAACAAGATTCCGGTTATTTTCTTCACACGCTTGCAGAGGACCGCAAGTCCGGGAGTGATACTTGGCATCAATCCCTCGATGATGCATTTCACCAAGCTGAATACTCTTGTGGGATTCGTCGGGATGAATGGAAACAGTTTCATACCTAACACGTCAACCTGAGATCCCCAACGGCGCCCGCTTCGGTTCCCCATCCTTCCTCGGATACATCTTCGGCGTCGTCCGCTGCTTCTCCAGCACCACCACCCGACCCGTCGGCGTCTCCACCGTCCCCACATGATGCGTGTGCAACATATGCAGCGCCTTCTTCGCCTGCTTCAGTTCCTCTTCCGCCTGCTCGCCCTTCGTCAGCACCACCAAGCCCCCCACCTTCACCATCGGGACCGTCAACTCAGCGATCATCGCCACCTTCCCCACCGCACGAGCCATCGCCCCGTCATACATCCCCCGATGCTCAGGATCTCGCCCAACACGCTCCGCACGCCCGTTGATCACCGACAAGTTCCCCAGCCCCAACCAATCACCACACCGCTCAATAAAGTCCGTCTTCTTCTTCGTCGCATCCAGCAACACAAAGTCCACACCCCCCATCACAATCGCGAGCGGCACCCCAGGAAGCCCACCACCGGACCCCACATCAATCACCCGCCGGCGACCATCAGTCTCTGGAAGCTCATGCAACACCCCCACGAGCGTCAACGCATCAAAGATGTGCCGATCCCACGCCTGCTCCGCATCACGGATCGCCGTCAGGTTTGTCCGTGTGTTCACGTCCATCAGCGCCGCGAGATACTTCCCGAGCAGCTCGATCTCTCGATCCTCAAGCTCGATACCAAACTCTTTCGTTCGCTCGATCCACGCATCACTCGGAACCAGCGCCTCAAGATCCTCAGCAAACGCGATCGGATCCCCCATCTTCTTATCGCGTGATGGCGCGCCCTGAGAATCCCGCCGCCCGTCCGTAAGGCCGTGTTGGTTGCATGCTGTTTCCTGGTGGTCCATCGTCATCCGCGTACTCAAATGAAGCCCGATAAGGCGGCCTGGGTCGGTGAAGCGCGACATTGACAATCAGCCCCGTCATCACCCAGCAGGTCAACAAACTCGACCCGCCGTAACTCACAAAGGGTAGCGTAATCCCGATGATCGGGAGCATCCCGAGGTTCATCCCCACATTAATAATCATCTGAGCCGCGATAAAAGCCGGGATCCCCACCGCGATCATCCGCCCAAGCGGATCCCGGCAGCTCGCCGCCACCAGCAGCGCCCCCCCGATCCACATCGCGTACAACACCAGCACCACCAAACCACCCACAAACCCAAACCGGTCCACCACCACCGCAAACACCATGTCGTTGTGATCCTCAGGAAGCGCGTTGTACCGCACTAGCGCCCGCGCCTCCGATTCATTCACCCCAACAACCTGCCCCGCACCAATCAGCGTCTGCGCCCGGGTGCTCTGATAGTTGATATCGTGCGACGCCGAGTCATCCCCCCGGAACTGCTTCACGATCCCCACAATCCGCGCCTTCTGGTGAGGCCTCAATAACGGATACGCCGCCGGAGCCGCCATCGCGGCGCACACCACAATCAGCGTCAGATGCCGCAACCGCGCCCCCGCCGCGATCAGCATCGCGAACAGCGCAGGCACAAACAAACTCGCCGTCCCCAGATCGGGCTGCAGCGTAATCAACCCCACCGGGATCGCCGCGATCACCCCAGGCACAATCAACCCCTTGATCTGACGGTGCGCCGACCGATACCGCATATACCTCGCCACCAACAACACAAACGCGATCTTCATCACTTCTGATGGCTGGAAGTCCGCGACCCCCATGTTGATCCACGCCTTCGCTCCGTTCCGTGGAGTCACCAACCAGCTCGGAACGCCCGGAAGCATCAGGAACACCAACAACCCCAACCCCACCAGATACATCGCCACCGAGAACAACCCCACCACCTTGTAATGTGGAAGCGCAATCACCACACACGCGATCAACCCCACAATCAAGAACACCACCTGCTTAAGCGCCTCCGCCGCGAGCCCACCCTCACTCGTCGCCGCGATCCCGACACTCCCCTCCGCGATATCAATCGCATAGATCCCCAGAAGCGTCAGCCCCAATGAAGCGAGCACCGTCAACCACGCCGCGTTCATCACCTTGACCGCATCAAAGATCGACTGGTCACCCCAGCCCCCGCCGCGGATCGCACGCACCCAGATCGGATCACGGGTAAAGCTACTCAAGGCGAAACCTCCCCGACCCGGTTCGCCACCTCCGCGCTGTCCGGAAGATATCCCTCTGCAACAAGCGCGTGAATGATCTGATTGTTGATCGCTCCAGACACCCGCCCCCCGGACCCGCCGTAATCCACGACCACCGCGATCGCGTACTCCGGCGCCCCGCCGCTCCGCCCGACGAGCGACACATACCAACTGTGATCCCCGTCCCGAACCATCCTCGGCTCCATCGGACCATCCCCGTCCGGATCAATCACCAGAGGAGACGAATCCGCCGTCCCCGTCTTCCCCCACACATCAACACCCGGCGCATTGAAGATCGGATCCGTAATCGCGTCATAGGTCACCCCATACCCCGTCCCATCTTCCGGATTGTTCACCACCTCACGCAACCCATCGAGCGTCTCCCGGATCACCCAACTCGGAAGCTCCAGGTTCTGCACTTCCGGAATCCCACCTGTCCGAATCATCCGAGGCGAAATCTCAATCCCCCCCCGCGCAATCGTCGCGTACGCATCCGCCGCATGCAACGGAGTCCAAGTCACCGGCCCCTGACCAATCCCCATCTGGATCGCATCCTCCGGAGACACCGGGAGCGTCCCACCCTCACCATCAAAGATCCCCATCGAACCCTTCCACGACCGACCAATCCCAAGATCAATCGACCGCCCGACCCCGAACAACGAATACACCTCATCGATCCCCCCCGGACCAAGCCGCTTCCCAAGCGTAAAGAAAAACACATTGGACGACACCATCAACGCATCACTCCCATCCGGATGCCGACCCAACTGGTCATAGTGCGTCAGCGCGTACTTCTTATAAATCCACGAACGCAACATCGTCGGCCGATCCGGATACAAATGCCCCGTCGCCTCGATCCGCTCGCCTTGCTCATACATCCCAAGCTTCGCCGCACCGCACAGCACCACCGCCTTCGCAACCGATCCCGGCTGGTACGGCTTGGCAATCGCACGATTCACATACGGCGACCGCTCCGCCTGATACCGCTCGATCTCCTCATCGCTCGTAAGCCCCAACCGCCCCCAATCCCCATCGCGAGGACTCACCGGTGTCGACACCATCGCGAGCACCTCACCCGTCGCGACATCGAGCACCACCACCCCCGCATCCAACTCCACCCCAGTCTCCATGTACTCGTTGTCATGCCAAGGCTGCACCCGTGTCAACCCAACCGACGGATCCAGAATCGCGCGAACCCGCGCCTGCAGCGCCATGTCCAGCGTCAGACGAACATCCCGACCCGGAATCGGATCAATCTCGTCGCTTCTCCGAGTCTGCAAGTTTTCTGTACGAAGCCCCCGCAACCCCCGCAGCTCATGCTCCATCGCATACTCAATCCCCGTATGCCCAACCCGATCATGATCCGCGTACCGACCCAGATCCACCCCCTCGCCAGTCACCGACCGCTCGCGTAGCGACTGATCCTCCTCAAGCGCCCGCGCCCGGCGCTGAGCATCCTCCCGAAACACCCGATCACGAACACTCCCCAGCACCAACGACCCCAAATCATCCACCACCACCCGAACCGTCGATTCATCCCGCAACGGCAGCGGGAAACTCGAACGATCCAGAATCACCGCCTGTGAACTAAACGGGTATACCCGCCGCGTGTTGTCCGAGATCTCCATCCCCGGAAACAACGGGATCATCTCCTCAAGCGCCTCATCCCCACCCTTCACATAACTCATCGCAGGCACTTCCCGCGTCGTCATCCGCATCAACTCAAACCCCACCGCATCAGGAACACGATCGACCACAGAATGATGGATCGTCTGCTCCCGGATCTTCTGCGACGCGTTCCGCAGATACCGAGCCCGATCATCCTCCGTCACCCGATACCCCTGACGCTCCCGCTCCTCCACGGCGTTCCGCACCCGAGCATCAATAATCGCCTGATGCTGCCGCTCGACTCGCGCCACAATCCCCTCGCGTGTTTGCAGCAACTCCGAAAGTTCAGTCCCGGTATACGCCGCGATCGTCCGGAGCGACGCCTCGACATGCTCCTGATAAATCAACCGGTACTTCTCTACGATCGCGTCCCGCTCCCGATCGTCGTACAAATCCCACCCATCCTTGTGCGCCCGCCGAGCATACCGAACCGCCCGCTTCTGCGCCCACTCCCCGCTCAGCACCGGATACGCGATCGACACATCGTAACTCGCCTGGTCATACGCCAGAACCCGCCCCGTCCGATCCAGCACCCGCCCCCTCGTCGTAGGCAGCCAAGCCCTCCGGATCAGCCGCGACTCCGCAAGCTCCCGCGCCGACTCCCCATCAACAACAGTCAACCAGAACATCCGCGACATCAACCCCACCAACCCCAGACACACCACCCCCATCAACAGCACCAGCCGCCGATGGAACATGCTCGGAATCAACTTCAAAAACACAGACATCAATAACCGCCAACCAGACCCAAACCCGTCTCAGTTCCAAAAAAGCCACAACCCACCCCATCATACCCAAGATCGGCTGATAACCCCCCACACCACCAATACCCACCACACCCCGCAGCAGTTCACCAAGCCCAACCAAGTTATCCTTGTACCCACCCCCAAACCCCAGTACACTTGCTCAAGAGCAGTCATTCCTAAATCATGCCCGA
>JAEPQP010000051.1 GCA_017640485.1 Phycisphaerales bacterium
CTTGACGCCTCGTGGGAAATCGACCATGCTGTGCATCTCGCAGAGTTCGATGTGGGAGCGTGGAGCAAACCCTTTGTTGTCCTTGAATGACTTTCCAAAGTCCCATCCGTCCGGCGCCCACTTCGAGATCTCGATATTGTCATCACTGGTCGTACCGACCGGGACATCATCATCCGGGGGAAGCGGGATCGCGAGTAGCAACTCGTTCAAATCCGGTTCAACAGCCGTGATCTTGGACTCGAGTTCAGTGATCTGATCCTTGAGCTTCGCTGGCGCTGATTTGATCTCCGCGATTTCCGCCTCGATGGAATCTTTGTCCGATCCCTCGGCGGATTTGAGCTTGCCCATCAACTGACCGATCTTCGGGCCGGTCTCCTTCGAGAGCTTTTTCTGTTCTGCTCTGAGTGATTCCTGCTCCGACATGAGCGAGCGACGCTGCTCGTCCAGAGCGAGCAGCTGATCGATATCGACCGCGTAGTTTTTCTTCGCGCAGCCGTCTTTGAATCGTTGTGGGTTCTCACGCAATGCTTTGAGGTCAATCATGGTCCGAGAGTGTAGGTCTGGGGTCGACAAATGGACCTTTTTGGAGGCAGAGATCGCAGAATCGTTGTATGATCTTGATATGGAATACGGCCCGGTCGCTCCATCTTGGATAGTCCTTCCGCTCGCGATGATCGCTTTATTGATTGTCGCGGCCCATCTGCTGGTGCTCAGGGAGCACGCGATCGGAAAGATGCCCGAGTCTCGCCGTCAGATCCGCATGATCACCGGGTGGGTGATGATGTTCACCATCCCACTGATCGCCTATGGCTTCGGGATTGTTTCACCAGCAAACCAGCAGGAGTTTGTGCTCGCGTGGACTTGCATCGTCGGACTGCTGTGCGGGATCATCCTGCTTGCGTGTGTCGACGCGTTCAACTCGGTCAGGCTCGCACGCAAGCAAACCAAAGCGCTCCGAGCTGAGTTCCGTGAAATCTTGTTTCGAAGGAACCAGAGTGGTGCTCCGATTGTTCATCCGGAGCATGACGGATGATCCCAGAGCATCGCCCGACGCGTCTGCCTGTGTTCTTGGCATCAGCACTCTCCAAAATCTACTCAATCGGGATCAACCGACAGAACGCACGCTACGACCGGGGTGTGAATGTCACACAACTGAAGCGTCCGGTGATCTCGATCGGGAATATCTCTGCGGGCGGCACTGGGAAGACCCCGATGGTCCAGCATATTGTGAAGATCCTGCTAGAGCACGGCCGGCATCCAGTGATCGCAATGCGGGGCTACAAATCCAAGCCGGGGGTCGCGGGTGATGAACAACTAGAACACATGCAGGCGCTCCCCGACGTCCCAGTCGTCGCTCAGCCTGACCGGATCGCTGGGCTGAACATGCTCTTCAGTTCAGACGAAGGCAAGCAAGTCGATTGTGTGGTGCTTGATGATGGCTTTCAGCATCGCAAGATCCAGCGGGATCTGGACATCGTCCTCATCGACGCATCTCGTCCCCCAACTTGCGATGCGTTGCTCCCGCTAGGGTTTCTTCGAGAACCGATGTCGTCTCTCAAGCGTGCCGATGTCATCGTCTTGACCCATGCCGAGCAAGTCACCCAAGCACAACTCGATGCCTTAACAGCGACTATTCAAGTACACATCGAGGGCCAGGAAATACTCATAGCTGAGCATGAATGGACCGCACTGCTGCGTGCAGAGTGGGACACAAGCCGTGAACAGTATGAAACGCAGCACAATGATGTGGAATCTCTGCGAGGCGTTCGGGCTGCGATCCTAACTGGGATTGGACACCCTGAGGCATTCGCGTCCATGGCATCTGATCATGGCGTCCAAGCAGTTCATCGCTGTGATCGACCTGATCACAGCGCGTACACCTCAGCGTTCCTGAGTTCATTTCTTCGTGACTCGAAGGCGCGTGGAGCCGAGTGCATCCTGACGACCCAGAAAGATTGGTCCAAAATCAGGCAGCTGCATCCAGACTCATTGAACCAAGAGCAAATCCCGTTCTGCATTCCATTTTTGGGTATCCGGTTTTTGGATGGGGGCAATTGCCTATCCGAAAGCGTAAAATCGGCTTTCTAGTTGAAAAAACGATGAAATTGATCTTCATTTTTCTCCCCGAATCCAACGGTGTTGGGGAAAGACCGGATAACTCGCCTAGTGTTTACTTGTATTCTCGCACCCTCGCGGAGGTTGTTCCGCAGTCAGTAGTCCGTTCCATAAATCACTTTGGAGCTAGAGGAAAACAAATGAAAAATCGCACATCACTGAAAGCAACTTTCTTGGTTGCTGCGGGCATCGGCTTCGCTGCAACCATGATCGGCTGTTCGAGCAACGGAACCGCTCGCAACGACGACACGCACGGCTCGCTCAAGCTTGGACTCGCTGATGAGTCCAGCAACACGCAAACCGTCGCACAGACCGAATCCAAGCCACGCACCACCCGCTCAAGCTCGTGGGGCACCTACTCACCTTCACTCCGCGACGGTGAAACCATGGCTCGCATGGCATTCCCAACCGGTGAAGTCCGCACTTCCGCGATCCTTCTCCACCAAGTCATGCCAGGCGAAGTCGTCCGTGGTTCAGAGTTTGATTTCTCATACCACGTCACCAACCTGACCAGCAACGAACTCCAGAATGTCATCGTGACACTCAACTCCAAGAGCAACCTCGAGATCGTCAACTCCGATCCACGTGCTAGCGAAAGCGCCGGCGACATGGTCTGGGCGCTTGGTACCTTTGCTCCGGAAGAAACCAAGATCATCCGTCTGACCGGCAAAGAAAACCAAGTCGGCCAGGCTTCGGACTGCATCACCGTTTCGTACAACAACTTCCTCTGTGCGTCGCTCAATGTTGTTGAGCCTGCACTCGCGCTCTCCAAGACCGCGACCGCACGCACACTCAAGTGTGATGAGATCATCATCCGCTACGTTGTCCAGAACACCGGTACCGGTGCAGCAAGCGGCGTGACCATCACCGACACGCTCGCTTCAGGTCTCAGCATGGCGAACGGCAGCCGCAATGTCAGCATCCCAGTCGGGACACTCGCATCAGGTGAATCCAAGACCTACGAGGTCAAGGCAAACGCAGCTTCAACCGGTTCGTTCTCAAGTCCTGCAAGCGCATCGGCTGACAACGGCCTCGAAGCAAGCGCTGATGCGACCACCACCGTCGTCGTTGCTCCTGAACTCTCGATCACCTCGAACTGTTCAGAAACCCAGTTCCTGGGCCGCAACATGACCTTCGGCTACACCATCAAGAACGTTGGTAACGGCGAAGCTGCTTCAACAGTCGCGACCGCGACCATCCCAGCAGGCACCAGCCTCGTACGCTCCTCTGAAGGTGGACGCGTTTCGGGCAACCGTGTCACTTGGGACTACGGCACCCTGCCGGTCAACGCAACCCGTGACTTCTCGATCACCGTCAAGGCGACCGATACTGGTGACTACACCTCGTCGGCAACCGCAAACGCTGAGTGTGCGGATGCAGTCTCTGACACCTGTACTTCAGGCGTCAAGGGTATCCCAGCGGTCCTCCTCGAAGTGGTCGACATCACTGACCCAGTCGAAGTTGGCGGCCAGACCACCTACGTGATCACCGTCACCAACCAGGGTTCAGCTGAAGACACCAACGTCCGCGTCGTTGCAACGCTCCCAAGCGAGCAGGGCTACGTCGGCTCGACTGGTGCGACCGCAGCAACCGTCTCAGGTCAGAAGATCACCTTCAGCCCTGTCCGGACCCTCGAGGTCGGCGGCCAAGCCTCATGGCGCATCACGGTCAAGGCCAACAGCGGCGGCGATGTCCGCTTCCGTCTGGAAATGACCTCAGACAACCTGACCAGCCCGGTTATCGAAACCGAAGCAACGAACCTCTACGAATAAGCTCACGCGAGTTCAATAGAGATTCAATCAGGTCGTTGATTTGACCCAAAGACACCCCGCTCCGGCGGGGTGTCTTCTTTTTAGTGTTTTTTCAAATCTGCAATACAGAACACGAACCAAACGATCCTCGTCTGGTATACATTAATGCCACATGGAGTTCCCAGAGCCCAAACCCGATCGATCCGCACGACGCCCTGTCGTGGTTCTCGCAAGTTCATCGCCACGCAGGCGTGAGATGCTCTCAGATGCGGGGATCGAGCACACGGTTCATCCTGCTCAGGTTGACGACGGCGAATTGATCCCAAGCGAAGCTGTGAACGCTGATCAATGGGTCGTCTCACTCGCATATCTCAAAGCGACCTCGACGTGCCGAACAATTGAAGATGAAGAGTTCGGCGGTCAGATCGTGATCATCGGCGCTGATACGGTGTGCGTGCAAGACGGACAGATCATCGGTCAGCCTGAAGATCGTGAGCATGCGCGCCAGATAATCGATCAGATGCAGGACGCGACCCATGAAGTCGTCACCGGGGTTGCCATGATTGATCCCGCAAGCGGCCGTCGAGAACTGTTCGTTGATCGCTCTGTCGTCACCGTTGGCCCCATCGCGGATGCTGAGATCGAGTTGTATCTGGAATCCGGGAAGTGGAAGGGGAAGGCTGGTGCATACAACATCACCGAACGAAGGGCTGCAGGCTGGCCGATCGATTTTTCGGGGGATGAATCATCAATCGTCGGCCTCCCCCTCGCGAGGGTCATCGATCGACTCGCTGCGTTTGAACTCGATTGAGTATCTCCGCGCACAAAGAAACGCCCGACACAACTGAGTGCCGGGCGTTGTTTCATGTGGAAGATGTGCTGAGTCGGTTTAGCGACGACGGCGTGAAACCATCACCAATCCTGCAGCAGAAATCAGTGCGGTTCCTGGGACAGGAACGGTACTGGCGCGGATCGAGAAAGCTCCTCCGAACGGTACATCTGGGCCGTCCATTCGAGTGGAGTATCCAGCGTCGTCGAGATCGCCAAAGCTGCCGTAGTAGAACCACGAGCGATCAGCGCGAGCGTCTGTATCGAATCGTGCAGGACTGGAATATCCCGGATCACCATCATCGTCGTAGACGAGTTCTGAGAGGTGACTGATCGCGACGAAGAATCCACCGGAAACCGCGGTCGATGCGATATCGACGACATTGGTGCCGTCGAATCCAGTCATCGGATTGTCGAGGGTCATCGAGAAGACCTCGCTCGCGTTGGTCGGATCGTTGTCGTTGTCGAGATCGTCGAAGATCCAGAGGGTGACCTGGTTGTTCTCAGACAAGCGACCAAGCTCAAACTCAAGGGTGGTCACATATTCTGTGTCGTCTTGGGTGTAGAAGTAGTTTCCCCAGAGCATATCGATGTCGCCGAACTGTTCGAACGAACGCGGCGGCCCAAGCGTCGTGAAAGACCCGCCGTCGTCGTAACGGTAGTCGTTCGCCAACGCGTGTCCGGATGCACACGCGAGGATTCCAATCATCGATCCAGCTGCAATTCCTGTCATCATATTCATACTCTCTGTCTCCTTTGTCGTGGTGAAGGGACGGAATGGTACTTGACAATGAAACCCAACTCAAGACAAAGCGTGATGAGTCACTGGAAATAAGCAATTCAGCCCAGTGTCTACACAGGTTCAGTTTGAGGGTTGATGGAATCAGAATAGGATTCGTTGAACCGATTTACGCGGCTTGACGATCTTCCGGCTCATTGGAGGAGTCCGCAATACGCCATGCATTCCTGTTTGCGACAAGAAGCTCGGAGGGTACTGTTGATTCATCACGGAGCATGCTAACTTTCTTGAACTCAATTAGAGTCGCGTAGCGTGCGCTGGATTTAGATTCCCAGTACTGATCGCCCCCCATAATTCGATCGTCGTACATTTCACGAAGATTCAGGATATCGTCCGGATTGAGGTCTTCAAACTCTTCGACCCGATGGACAATCGCTTTAGCAATCACGCGCTGACCCGTTGGTTTGATGTAGACCACATCCCCGAGGCTCACCTTCCCAAACGGAGCGCGACGATCTTGTCCGAGCCGTGATTCGAGGGACTTGGTCCCGCTCAGCAACGGAGCGATATAACGGGGATGGACAATCATCAGGTGGGTGGTTGACATACCACTTCTATCGGACCGATGGGAGTGATTCTTTGCTCAGGAAACGCAAGTTTTCAGAGAACCCAGTTCTGTGCAAAAAAACAGGTCTGCACTCAGGAGTTCTTCATCCGATCGATTGTTGAGGTCGTTGAGAGCCCATCCACGAGGTCGATCAACTCCACGCGCCCGCCGTTGTCGATCACAAAGTCTGCTCCCACAACGGAGTCGATGGTGTAGTCCCCGCCCTTCACCAGGACATCGGGTTTGATCGCTTCGATGAGCTTGATCGGGGTCTGCTCATTAAACAACACCACGGCATCTACGCATTCCAGCGCCCCAAGCACCCGCGCTCGGTTGAGCTGATCATTTACAGGACGGGTCGGTCCTTTGAGCTCGCGGACCGAGTGGTCATCGTTCATCCCAACGACCATCACATCCCCGAGCTGAGCCGCACGCTGCAACAGCGAGATATGACCGGCGTGGATCACATCAAAGCACCCGTTGGTGAACACCACACGCTGTCCGCTGTTTTTGGATGACTTGCTCATCACCACAGCTTCTTCGAGCGTCCGGAGTTTCCCCCGCGACTCGGCACTCAGCGAGAGGATCTCGTGATGGATCCGCTCGATCGGGATCGGCGCAACGCCGAAGATTTCAACCTCAAGACCCGCCGCAGCGTTTGCGAATCGAACTGCGTCAATCCACTCAAGCCCGTTCGCGCGTCCCGCCGCGAGTCCAGCGAGCATCATGTCGCCAGCGCCGGTCACATCGTATACGGCGCGTGCTTGAGTCGGGATGGAGATCGGCTCGTCAAGATCCTGTCGTTCCAAGAGCGCACCGTTCTTATCGAGTGTCAGAATAACCGATTCGAAGTGATGCCGAGTCAAAAGGTCGCGAGCAACAGCTCGGTCGTTCTCTTTGTCTTCGATGATCGTCGCAATCTGCCCTTCGGTCCTGTTCGGAGTAATCGCGGTCGCTCCAGCGTACTTGCTGTAGTCTTTGATCGGAGCCGGATCGACAAAAACTGGCTTCCAGGCGAGCTGTGCTCGTTTGATGATCTCTTGGCAGAGTGACTCAGTACACACGCCCTTGTTGTAATCCTCGATGCAAACGACATCCGCATCCGAGAGACACGCATCGAACTGTGTGAGCAGTTCCTCAGCGATCGAATCGTCAATCGGATCCGAAGATTCGAAATCCACTCTGAACATCTTCTGAGCATGCCGACCCTGAGCAAGACCGATCAGGTTTCTCTTGACGGTCGTTGGCCGGGATGGATCACGAATGATCGAGTCTGCGTGAACACCCTGTTGGTTCAGCGCATCCGTAAGAATCTTTGCTTCATGATCGTCACCGACGATCCCGATCGCTGTGACATCCGCATGCATTGCTTGAAGATCTAAACACAAGTTCGCGGCTCCACCCGGCTGGCTCTCCTGCTTGCTGACATGCAGCACTGGGACCGGCGCATCTGGTGAGAGTCTATTTGCGGTGCCATACAGCTGCTGATCGAGCATGAAATCACCCACCACGATCGCGCGAAAAGGTTTCCAGTCGGCCAGAGTACTCAGCAGATGTTCCATATTGGATTCTAGGTTCTTCGAGCAAGAGGGTCGCTGCAAGAAAAAAGCAACCTGATCACTCAGGTTGCTGCTCTTTCGAGTTGGAATGAGTGGGCATTGAGTGCCCAAAGATTCACTTAGTCGTGTGAGTGTCCATCACCGTGTGAGTGACTGTGATCGCCACCGCCGCAGGTGCCACAGCATGCTTCCTTGGCTTCACCGCCGCAGCTGCCGCAGCACTCGCCTTTGGATTCACCCTTGCAGGTGCCGCAGCAATCGCCCTTGGATTCACCCGAGCAGCTTCCGCAGCATGCCACTTTGTCCGAGCACATGTCGCGATTCTGGGTGCTTTCGCAGCCGATCATGGTGACCGAGAGAAGAGCAGCGCCGAGGAGTGCTTTCATACCGTTTTTCATTGTGTTCTCCAAACCTAGTGTAAAAATCCATCATGCCCGACGGACTGCGTCGGTTTGTGTGGACCTTTATCATCGCATATTTAGGGCTCGGAGTCAACTCAATCGGGATCTTCTTGTCCGATCAGGTCCGGTCTGCGAGCTTTGGTCCGCTCGAATCGCTGCTCAAGGCGCCATCGGGCCACCGCGTTGTGATCCCCGCCGACCAAGACCTCGGGGACCTCCATCCCCTCCCAGTTGCGTGGACGCGTGTAGTGGGGGCAATCAAGGAGCGTCGATCCAGCGGGGATATTGAGCCCAGACAGGGCTTTGGGGTCGATCAGGGATCCGTCTGGATTGATGGTATTCGCGGCCGAGAATGAGTCTTCAAGTGCCGAATCATCGTGCCCAAGCACGCCTGGGAGGGTCCTCGTGATCGCATCAATGAGCACCATCGCAGCGAGTTCCCCGCCGGACAGGATGAAGTCTCCGAGCGAGATCTCAATCGGATCGAGCTTGTCGATGACCCGCTCATCGATCCCCTCGTAATGTCCCGCGATCATCAACAGCCGAGGCTTAGCCGCAAGTGATTCGACCAGGTCTTGGGTGAGCGGTTGTCCCTGAGGGGTCAGGTAGATCCGGGTCGCGAGCCGCTCATCCTGCGCCTCCACGGCTTGCACCGCGTCCCAGACCGGCTGACACATCATCACCATCCCGGGACCGCCGCCATAGGGACGGGCATCGGTCTTGCCGTGCTTGTCCTCGGTGTAATCCCGGATATTGGTCGCTGAGAGCTCCAGGATACCCATATTCTGGGCACGCGCCGGGATCGAAACCCCCATCGCGGCCGGGGATTCACTTGAAAACATCTCAGGGAAGGTGGTCAGGACATCGATCCGCATGTGGAATGATAGTGGGGAAAGCAAGATAAATATGCTCCAGAACCGCAAGATACTGTCTCTGAGGGGCTTTGGAGATTGGACTTCCGGGTTGATCGAGCCAACGATTCTCTTCCCGGCAGACGCAGACAGCACCAACGGTTGGCGCAGTCGAGGGATTAAACCGGTTCTGGGATTGCTCGGAACACGGTCCTGCTGGGTTGGACTCCCGATTCCACTTCAAGCGGAACGGGCATTGAAAGGATACCACTATGGTTCGTCTCCGTATGCAGCGCTTTGGCCGCACTCACCGCCCGTTCTACCGCATCAATGCGATCGATCAACAGACTCGTCGCAATGGTCGCGTTCTTGAAAACCTGGGTCACTACGACCCGATGTGCAAGGACGAAGACAAGCAGATCGTCCTCAAGGTCGAAGAGATCAAGGCTTGGCTCGCCAAGGGTGCTCAGCCATCGGACACTGTCCGTGACATGCTCGGCAAAGCCGACATCCTCGAAGGCAAAATGAAGGACAAGTGGATCGCCGATCGCGAGCTCAACATGAAGCGCGGCGAGTGCAAGAAGGCACTCAAAGAAATCGAAGGCATCGTCGCATCGCTCGACAAGATGGCTGAAGATTCCGAAGCCGATCTGACCCCGTTCAGCAATGCCGCGAAGAAGGCACACAACATCGCACGCAACACCCTGTCGCGTGCAAAGGCTGATGATGCGGCCAAGGCACTCGCTGAAGCCAAGGACGCAATGTCCAAGGCAGAAGCCGCCAAGCCAGCACCAGCTCCAGAACCCGAGCCGGAAGCTGAAGAAGAAGCCGCTGCTGAATAAGCAGATCTCAACTCAATATCAAAGAAAATGCCCGCCCGTCGGGCATTTTTTCATGCCCTTCAAGCACACAAGTTCGTGGTGTGATACGCTGAAGCACAGAGAATGTGACTATCCACATGGAGGTGGTGCATATGAAACGCAATGGTGTCCGCGGCTCGATCGCGTGCGTGCTTACTGGTTTGGTCGGAGTCATCACCCAGTCTCACGCTGAGCCGATCGTGTATCAGGGGCAACTGACTGAGGGGAGTCTTCCAGCCAATGGGACCTACGACCTCGAGGCACGGCTGTACGACGCTATTCAATCGGGTACACAGATCGGGAAGACGATCCTGATCGAAGATCATCTGATCTCCAATGGACTCTTCGAGCTCACACTTGATTTTGGATCAGTGTTTGAAGTCGAGGATGTGTATCTTGAGATCGCTGTTCGTGAGGGCTACTCAGAGCGTGAACCCGATGTACTTTCTCCCAGACAGCGGATCCACTCGATTCCCAAGGCGCAGCACGCAGTGACTGCTGGCAAGCTGCTGGGAGCGAACTGGAACACCAACACCGATATCTTCGGCCAGTCCATTCTCTGGTTCGGAGACGGCGCCGATCGAGTCTTGGTCAACCGTGAGGACCCGGTCTCCAAAACCGAGTACTTCGGTGTTCATTCAGAAGGCACAGGAGTGGGGGGGATGGTGATCTCCAACTCGGATCCCAACGCGATCACGCTCATGACGCACGCACCGGGGAACATCCCAAGAGCATCCGAATCGTTCAACGGGTCCACCAATCAATGGTCTCTGGAAATCGCTCAGAACTTTGTACTCACGGTGGACAGTTCTGGGGTCACCGCTGCGGACTACGAGTATACCGAACCGGTCGCGGGTGCGGTTACTGTTGCGGGCGATGCGTTCCACAGCGCGTTCGGGACACCATTCCGCGCTTCGTTTTTCGGAGGCGGTGCATACCTGAGCACTCCGGGAGACAACGCGCCGATGATTGCTCCGATCGCCCTCCCGAACGGCGCGGCGGTCACCAGCATCACCGCTCGCTTTGAAGACAACACAAGTTCAGATTTGTCTGTGTCGTTGGTCGGCGCGCTCTCGGACGCGACGCTTGTGACGCTGTGTTCGGTCAGCTCAGCAGGAGTTCCACCCATGGCGGGAATCCAGTCCCAGACTTCTGATGTGATCGACAAGGACAACGCCGTGATCGATTCGTACAGCGCTGGATACTACCTCCGCGCGTTCAGTCTCTCTTGGCCCGGCGATAGCAGTCTGCGGATCTGGTCGGTTACGGTCGAGTACACCGTCAGCAAACCCGATTGATCCGGTGTTCAGGATCCACGCCAATCAATGACAATCTTCCCGAACTGTTCGCCTGCTTCGAGCCGCTCATACGCCGCGGTGCATTCACTCGGAGCGAAAACCCTGTCTACGACCGGCTTGAGTGATCCGGTGTTGAACAACGCGACGACTTCCTTGAACTCGTCATTGGAGCCCATGGTGGATCCGAGGATGCGGAGCTGGTTCCAGAAGATGCGTGCGAGGTCGGTCGTCGCGTCGGGACCGGTTGTGCAGCCCGGAGTGACATACGCCCCTCCTCGCGCGAGTGATTTGATGCAGTTGAGGTGCGCCGCTTTCCCAACCGAATCCACGGCCATATCCACACCACGCTTGTGCGTCCACGAACGGACATCGCGTGACCAATCCTGACCCTCATCAAGAACCGTGTGATCCGCGCCCAGCTCGATCGCTTGATCGAGTTTCCATTGATGACGCGAGGTGACCGCGACGGAGCATCCGAAGTGTTTCGCGATTGCGAGCGCTGAGGTCGCAACCCCGCCCCCGATCCCAGTGATGAGCACGGATTGTCCTGGACGCAGATCGCCCTTGGTTTTCATCATGGAGTATGCGGTGAGGGCGCAGAGCCCGAACGCCGCGGCTTCGATTGGATCCGAGTCGTCGGAAATGATTGCGAGATTCTCGACTGGACACGCGAACTGCTGTGCATGCGCCCCGAAGTGGTGTTCCCCGATGAGCTCATAGTTTGGGCACATCGTCGACGCGGGGGGCTCTCCGGGACGCGAGCGATCGGGGACCTCGACCGCCGCGTTGTAGATCACCCGCTTCCCGATCCAGGATTCGTCCACCCCTGGTCCGACCTGCTTGACGATCCCGCACCCGTCGCATCCGGAGACCCGGGGGTACTCGAGTGTGAGTCCGGGGACCCCTCGGCCCACCCAGAGGTCCATGTGATTGAAGGCCGAGCACAGAGTCTCGATGACGACCATGCCTTGTGAGGGGGCTGCAGGAGCGTCCCAGTCGTCTTGCAGGACGATGTTTGGGGCAACAGGATGGGCTTGTTTGGTGACTACAATCGCTTTCATGGTCCACAATAGGGGGCAAATTCGCTCTGAGAAGGGGATAAACACGCCTGAACGCGGTTTCTCGCTCGACTTGGGACTTCGACCCGCCTACCCTTGCGGTCCCGCTTGCAAGTGCAGGCGCAGCAGAGGATTGACTTATGGACACTCAGAAAATCATCGAATCCGTCAACGCTGAAGTGCTGAAATCGGATATCCCCCGTTTCGACATCGGCGACAGCATCAATGTCCATGTCCGGATCGTTGAAGGTCAGAAAGAACGCGTCCAGGTCTTCTCTGGAACCCTGATCTCACGCAAGGGCAGCGGCATCAACGAGATGATCACCGTCCGTCGCATCGTCGGCGAAGTCGGTGTCGAGCGTACTTGGCCGATCAACTCACCAATGATCGCGAAGTTCGAGGTCGTCCGTCGTGCGGATGCTCGTCGTGCGAAGCTCTACTTCCTCCGCGATCGCGTCGGGAAGTCCCGCCGTCTCCGCGATCGTCGTCGCGGCATGAAGCATGTCGAAGGCATGCCCGTCGTCAACAAGTAAGACGATTCAACTCAACGCATATAAGCACCCGCTCGCTGCGGGTGTTTTTCTTTTTAGAATGATCGAATCTTGATATCATCGATCACGCGGAACTTGGATCGCCAATCCCTGAGCATCGTGGGATCGATCTCCACGCTCAGCACCGCTTCTTCATCCCCAAGCTCGCCGAGGACCGTTCCCATTGGGTCGATCGCGATGGTCCCGCCCGAATAGCTGAGGTATGGATCGTCCCCGCATCGATTGATCCCGAGCATGAAGGCTTGGTTCTCGATCGCTCGCGCGATGAGCAGTGATCTCCAGTGGTGCTGTCGAGCGTTGGGCCAGTTGGCTCCGAGCACAAACATCTCGGCGCCGTCAACAAATCCCTTGCGGAAGAGTTCAGGGAATCGAAGGTCGTAGCAGATGAATGGGCAGACCTTCAGTGTTTCATTTCCAGCGACCCAGTCGTACTGGACAACTTCATTCCCGCCTTGGAAAGATTTGGGTTCGCTGCCCATCGAGAAGGGGTGGACTTTGTGGTATTCGCAAACGGGATTCTTACCTCCCGGGGCGCACACTGTCGCGCAGTTGAGTGCCAGCGACTCGCTGTCCTGAGCAGGGAAGATTGAACGAGATCCCTGAATCATGCATCCCGTCTCTTGCGCGAGATCGGAGAGAAACTCAAGGGTTGAGTTGTTCATATCACATGTGGTCTTGGTATTGAGTGAAAACCCCGCATCGAAGAGTTCTGGGAGCGCGATGAGATCTCCAGGACTGATACGAATCGTGTCCAGCAGAGATCGGACTCGAGCGTAGTTGGTCTGAGGGTCCTCCCACTGGATATCGAGTTGAACGAGATGGGCTTTCATTCGTGATCCTTTGGCGATAGGGTGCTTCGATCAAGTCAATCGAATCAATCCTGGAGCTTTGGTGTACAGCAAGTCAACTTCAATCCGATCTGGCTCCAGTCGATACATCTGCCCGATCGCTGCTCGGTACGCTTCCATTTGTGGCGCGTGATACTCTGCGAGAGATTTCAGTTCATCTGGGTTGAGTCCAGAGGCTTCTCGGTCTGTTTTGAAATCAATGATCTGTGCGCAACACACACTCTGTGGATCTGCTGCCGACCATCCGATGACCAATCGGTCGACTCGTCCCTGAACCAACCGATCTTGTCGACCAATTTTGAGTCGAACAGCGAATGGGTGTTCATGAAAGATCTTGCATCTGCACGCCTCTGGGTGATCAGCAAGCCAAGTCTCTTGATCAAATGAACGCTGTATTGCAGGAGTATCCAGAGTTCGCAATGTCTCATTCACAGCATCCGTGACCACATCATCAGAGAATCCCATATCCATGAGCTTCGATTGGAGGAACGAAGCATCGTGCATAGTCGGATCGAACCAGTCGATGAGCTCAAAGCACGCATGCACAAGTAAACCGAACTGTTTCGCATCTTCACCAGAGTTCGTGCTCTGGAGCACGGATCGAGCGCTGATCAACGAGTCTGACCCGAGTGATGAGGGGGCGGCGGAGTTGAGACGACCCGCGGAAACCCGCTTCGCTGGCTGTACACGCAGGACCATGGGTTCCGGACTTTGCTTGGAATTGCCAAGCTGCGGCTCAGTCGCGAGCCCTTCGTGCCAGGGATGGGCAGAATCGGCTTCATACAAGGTCGATCCTTGCTTGCATGGGAGATCTTTCGCGAAAGCTGCGTGGACGATGTGTGCTGGACAGAGTTTCAGATTGGAGGGCGCGATCCCATCCCGGCCGTTCTTGTCTTCTGCGATAATCATCTGGAGCGATCGCTTTGCACGCGTCATCGCGACATACAAACAGCACAGCTCTTCATTGATCTGCTTGAGCAGAGCCTGCTCATGGATGGATTGAAGTTCAGGATGGATGGATCTGAGCACCTCGTTGGGTGTGATGGTGACCCGCTGGATGTGATCGAGAGGGTCAGCTCGCTCCGAGAGGAGTGTTCCTGAACGGACCTGCCACTGGCTGTCCATGAGTGGAAGCACCACTGCATCGAACTCCAGACCCTTTGAGCGATGGATGGTGATAACTCGAACCGGAGAATGTCCCGGCTCCTCGATCCGGCGCTCCTGAGCAACACGCGCTAGTGTGCTTGGATCGGATCGACCTTCGCTCTCAAGCGTGCTCGCCAGTTCGATGAGCTGCTCGAATCGCTGGTGTCCACGTGCATCCATAGATTCAGCACAGTGCTCCAACCACTCACACAGCATCGGGACGCATCCCTCACGCAGACAACGATCTCTGAGTCGCGAAGTCAGCTCAAACAATGATTCACTCGAGTAGATCCCAAGAGCTTCGCCGAGCGGCGTGGAGCGGACATGGTACAGTGCGGCGGAGTTTCCTGGATGCTCAATAAGACCCAGCATGGATACGGCCGCAGCAACCGATGGGGAATCAACGAGTGGATTCCCGCGATCCTCACACGCATCGATCCCGAGTTTTTTCAGTCGAGCCAGGAGCGGATAGATGTGCTTCCCCTGACGGACCAGCACAGCAATCGAGGCTCCCGGGCACTGCGTCTGGACTTCAGCAACCGTGTTAGCGCACGACCAAAGGACCTCAGAGACTGGGTCCGGATCACTCTCTTCATCCCGCTCCGCGACTTTGAGTGACACAAATCCGGGAATGTCTTTCGCGGCTTCATGCTGATCGTACTGCTCGTCCCAGTTGTGAGCCGCGATCTTGCCAATATGAGCTGAGTTGGCACTCTGTGCACTTGCGGTTCCCGCGGCACCCACAGGGTTCACCATCGCGATATTCGAAGTGAGAGTTCCAAAGATCTCGTTGACTGCATCGAGGACAACTGAAGATGATCTCCACGATTTCGAGAGCGTCTGTTCTTCCAGAGTTTCCCATCGATCGATCATCGCGCCCAGTAGTTTGGGTTCCGCTTGGCGCCATGTGTAAAGGGACTGCTTGACATCCCCGACGACAAAGACTGAACGCTCTTCTTCGTTTTGGCTCAGAAGCTCATCCAGGATCGGAGCGAGCAGGTTGAACTGAGGCATCGATGTATCCTGGAACTCATCGAGCATCAGATGCCTGAGCGTGGTATCGAGCCGGTAGTAGAGGTGTTCCAGATCTCCGGTTACCTGCGCGTCATTGAGCAGCCGTGGGGGGTCATCGAAGTTCAGCATCCCGCTATTCATCTTCGCGGCACGGTACAGCCCATCGAACCGTTGCAGCAGACGGAAAGTCGAGATCGTCCGCTGGAAGTGCTCCATAGTGAGTTCATACACGGCGTGCTGGAAAATCGTGCTCAACTCCTCATAGATTGGGAGCGGCATTTCTTTCTTTGAATATGTCACCACACCGGTATCCGGATCGCGTGTCCGGATAGCCTTACCTAGTCCCTTGTCAAGGAAGGTTTGCCAATCTTGCTTTTCGATAACTTCGATAGTGGCCTTCTGTGCCTTGAACCAGTTCTTGTTCACTTCCCCCTTCTGGGTCGTCGGTAAATCAGCATCGCGGAAACGATCCAGTGCACGCTCGATCTCTCCAGAAGTACTCGGCTGTCCGCACGGCTGGATTGATTTCCATGGCGATGGATCCCCTCCGGTAGCGAGGTACATCGCATACCCAGAATCGATGATCTGCATGATCGCACTGTGGGTGCGCATTTGCACAGCTTGGCCTTGGAGCAGTCGGAGCAGCCCAACCAGTTCTTCTGTCGTGCTCTCGCGTATGGAATGATCGACTGTTCGCTCTCGGAGTTCTTGATCCTCATCTTCGGAAAGCAGTCTGTAGGTAGCCGGGAGCCCGAGCTCGAAACTGTGCGAGCTTGCGAGTCTCGAGAAGAACGAATCAATGGTCAGGATCGATAACCTATGCAGCCGACTGATCAAACCCTCGAGCACTTCGGCGCATCGATCTGCAGTGATCTCATGATCAGGAATCGATCGCGCCAAGTCTTCGCGTTCCTTGGGATCTACTACACCGGCGCTCAAGCGATGCAGCACACGATGGAGGATCTCGCCCGCCGCGACGCGGGTGAATGTCGTCGCGAGCATCCCGGCTGCATCTTCACCCTTGAAGAGCTTCGAAATGAACTCATTCGTCAGTCTGTAGGTCTTTCCAGATCCTGCGGATGCACGCACGATCACATGGGGCGATTGAGCCGGATCCGATTCCTGAGTCCACAAGCTATTCATGCGGGATC
>JAEPQP010000120.1 GCA_017640485.1 Phycisphaerales bacterium
AGCTCGCTGCCCTTGAGAATCTGAGCTCGCACCGCTTGATCCGCCGGGAAGTCATCGGGGGATGCTTTCATCAGTTTCTGAATCGTGGACTGCTCGACCTTCAACTTGGGAGGATTGGTCAGATCGATCTCGTAGACGCGGATCAGATTGATCTGCTCCTCGCTCAGCATCGGAATATCAGCGGTTTTGAGCCGGGGCCGCACCCGAGTGATCGGGGTGTCCGTGTCTTGGACTTTCTTCTGAGCGAGCTTGAGGTGCTGCTCGAGCCAGGTCTTCAGGAGTTCCGCTTCAGCGTTGCCGGGATCGTCCTCAAGAATCGAGGTGAGTTCCACGACCGCGAGTTCATAGGCGCGTCGATCGCGCAACCAATCGACCAGCACCAGCCGACCCTCGATGTCATTGTCCGGGAGCGCCGATCGGAAAGTTCGGTAGCGTTCCTCAACTGGAGGCAGGAAACGGACCGATGCGAGCCGAGCCCGGCGGTAGGTGGTGTCGATGTTGTTGATCCGCAGGACAATGCTTTCTTCGTCCGACTCCATCAGGATCCCAGTGATCCTGCGTCCGTTGAGGAAGGTCACGACACATTCCTGCGCGATCGAATCCAGATCCTTCTCGACGATCAATGGGACATCTTGATCCGTGGGCTGATCCGCTGGCTGACTGGACTGTTGATTCGCCTGCTGCTGGGTCAGGCCCATCATCAGTCCGGAACCAAAGACAATCACAAGCGTCAGGGTCATCATCTGCAGTGCGATGGGATGTGCTCGTCGAGAAGACATGGTCGAGTGGCGGTCCTGTATGCTCAATGTGCAGACACGCTCGATCTTACGCGAAGACCGGGTCTACCAGCATATACCCTCAAAACCGCTCCGCGGTTCTGGATTCGCACGCAAGCACGCTCAGCTTATCAATGAAGACCGATTATGCGACCATCGCTTCCTCGGCCGAATCATCCTGCACCCGCAGGATCCGATCGTCGGGAATGACCCGCGCCAGATCCTTGAGATCCTCTCTCTGTCCTCGATACCAGACGCTCGGCCCCCCGGTCGGTCCGAGTTCGATAATCGTTTCGCCGAGGAGTTCATTCGTGAACTCGATCCTGTATCCGGGGATGTAGAGCACAACCTTGGGATAGACCGCCTTCTTGAACTCGACTCTGGTCGATGAGAGGGTCTTTAACAATGCGCTGAGCTTCCGTTTACCCGCATGCAGGTTGTGGATCCGATCCTTAACCTCGTCAACCTCAAACTGGAGTCCCATCTGCTCCTCAATCTGGGAAGGTGTGGGCTTCGCGACTGCTGAACTGAATGTATCGAGCTTCTTCTGGTTGATCGTGTACTGCTTCTCGAGTTTCTCCAAGAAGAAATCGATGGACCGTACCCGTTCCTCGATCTCTGGGACGGATCCAACGACCAACTCGGTCGCGACTCCCGTTTCAGATCCTGCTGATGCAATGACCGCACCCTTGGTTGCACAGATCACCCCGCCTCGAATCGCTGCTTGTGGTGAGTTGATCTCTCCGAGTGAGTTGAGTTGACAGTTGGTGATCTCTCCACGAATACCCGTGCGTCCATGAACACGAGCATGGACCCCTTCAAGGTACCCCGCGTCCAAGTCTCCCTCTGCTCGGATTCTCCCGACATCTTTCCCCGCCATACCCCGCGACAGCGTAATGCTGCCTTGCGAGATCACTTTGGCACGCTCGACCAGCCCGTTGATGCTGATATCACCCTCAGCAATGACACTGAATCGATCTCGCACCGATCCCTGAACACTCACTGATCCTGGGAACGCGATTCGGCCGGAAGTGAAATCGACATCGCCTCGAATTTCGAGCTCTTTGCTGACCGAGATATGCATCGGGGTTGCATTGAGCACTCCAGCAAACGCCGCGGTGCAAGCGCCGTCTTTGGAAACAATGATCGAGTCATCGGTGAAACCATCATTGGATTTTCCCTCAACGGCCGGGATCACAGTCCCAAAGATGGTCATCCCATCAAAACCAGCCGAACGCTTGGATTTATGAGCGATCAGATCACCCTTCTGGACTACGACATACGACATCTGGTCGTAGTAACTGATTGCTTCCTTCTCGGTGTCGTCATCCTCACCAGACGAGTCCATGTGATCACCCTCGGCACCGTCCGATTGGTCGGTGGCCGAATCTTCAGATTCATCCTGTTCGGTCAAAGATCCAGATTCGATCGATTCAAGCCGAGCTTGAATACGACTGAGTCGTTCAGCAATATCTTCGTCGATGGAGTAGTGAACACTATCGCCGTTCACCGCAGGCGTACCAACCGCCACAATCGCTTGGTGCGATTCCAGCGGCGCATCCAAGACCTGTTTGATCAGATCCTGGACCGCTTGTTTCTGTATAGCGCTGCTCTGGACTCCCTCGCCACCTAAAAAGGCGGTTACCGCTGCCTCATCGAAACCCTTGCTTGAACCGATCGGTGCTACCTGTAGAGTGCCCTCAAGCTTATAACTGTCGGTTGTAAGCTTGAGCAATGCATCGAGATCGCATGCGCCGGTTGACATTGTGCTCCTTGTAAAGGGAATTCGTTTCCATCACAGAGTCTTCGAAGTCCGGTCCATTACGCGACCGCACACTTCGCAAGCGTCTCAGTAATCCGCTCAGAAAGCAGATCAGGGGTGAATGGCTTGACGACATAGTTGTTCACACCCGCTTTGATTGCTTCGATGACGCGTGACTTTTCAGCTTCGGTCGTCACCATGATGAGCGGTGTGGTCTTATTGGTTTTGCGGAACTCCTTGACGAAGGTCAAGCCATCCATGATCGGCATGTTCCAGTCAACCAAGCACAGATCGGGTGCGAACGCACCAACTTTGGAGAGCGCGTCCTGCCCATCACATGCCTCTTCAACCTGGGTGTACCCGAGTTGCTTGAGAACAGACTTCTGGATGTTGCGCATGGTCTTCGAATCGTCAATAAGAAGGATTTTCATTGTGTATCTCCTGCACGCCGCAGCGTCATTGGTTCGTGTGTAATCAGCAGCTCAGTTAGGCAGCCGCAGTGCTGGTTTCAATCTCGGCTTCCGCTTCACGCAGTGCCACCTCAAGGACAACCTCTCCACAATCAGTTGAGCATGGGATCAGGACGCAAGGCGTACCCGATTGGACCGCGATCGTGTGGTCAGCACCCAATACGACCGATGGGCATGAGATCGAAACGCTCTTACGCTGGAACTCAGCCTTCGCATTCCCTGAAATCATATTGATGAGCTCCCCGACCGCATCAGCGAAGTCTGCAGAATCGGTTTCAAACTCCATGCCTGTGAACAGGGTCACGATCGAGCTCGCAGCGTCCCGAGGCATCGAGAGCACGATGGTCCCGGTCATCTCGCCGGAAACCCCGATGATCCCTGAGACATCGTGCGATGCTTTCCGGTCAGCCTTGATCCGTGGCTCTCCGATCTCGACCGGGAGCTGGAACATGGTCGAAAACACGTTCTGAATTGAGTTGATAAACGGCGTGATCATACTGGCATCCATTGCCTATCTCCTTGAGTAAGTGATTCTCAGCGGCCGCAAATCGCGACTTGTTCATGTGTGTTGGTGTTGATGACATTGGATTTCGCGGATTGCATCAATCCCGCGATATCCATAATCAGACTGACCGAGCCATCGTTGCGGATCGTGGCGCCCGAGATCGGTCCCTCGCGCTGCACCCCTGTCAATGGCTTGATCACAATCTCCTGCAGACCGATGACCGAGGTGACTCTCAGCCCGATGACCCGCTGGTTGAAACTGATGACGACTACGGAATCCTCATCCCGCCGTGCGTCTTCTGGAACATCGAAGATCTCCTGTGAGCTGATCAGCGGGTAGACCTGTCCACGAAGGTGGATCACCGGATCGTCGCCCAGACCAGAGATCTGCTCCTCACCAGGGCGCATGATCTCGGTGATATTGGTCAGCGGGATCGCGAAGACTTCATCCCCAACCCCGACCATCATCGCAGGCATAATCGCGACTGTGAGCGGGATCGTGATCGTGAGTGTGGTGCCCTTGCCTTTCTCTGATTCGATCGCGAGTTCACCCTTGAGCTTGGACTCGATGTTTGTCCGGACAACATCCATCCCGACGCCCCGACCCGAGAGATCAGAAACCTGCTCTGCAGTCGAGAATCCAGCCTCAAGGATGAAGCGGAAGACTTCCTCGTCGCTCAGAGTCATGAGTTGCTCTTCGCTGACCAGACCACGCTCGACCGCTTTGGCGCCGATGACTTCGCGATCAAGCCCCTTGCCGTCATCGATGATCTGGACCCGGACATGCGAGCCCGCGTGTCCGGCGATGAGCTTGATGGTCCCGGTTTCTTCTTTCCCCGCCGCGATTCGATCCTCGGGCTTCTCGATCCCGTGATCACCAGAGTTGCGGAGCAAGTGAACCAAAGGATCTCCGAGTTCTTCGAGGACTGATTTGTCAACTTCCGTGTCCGCACCCTCGATGACCAGATTGATTTTCTTCTCGGTCTTGGACGCCAGGTCACGGATCAGCCGTGGGTACTTCCCAAAGAGTTTCTCGAGGGGCTGCATGCGGGTCCGCATCACAGCGAGCTGGATATCTCCGGTCACCCGATCAAGCGTGCTGGTTGTTGCTTCCATCTGCTCGATGAGTTCTCCATCGAGATTACTGCGTTCGATCTGCTCCGAGAGTGAACCGATCCGATTCTTCTGGAGCACGAGCTCGCCCACAAGATTCATGAGTGACTCAAGTCGACCGACTTCAACACGGATCGTCTGCTCGATCTGCCCGATCGCTGTACGCGATCCAGCAGCGGGTGCATCAGCCTCACCGGCTGCACTGGAAATCTCAGCCCCTGAAACCACTTCAGCCGCTTGCCCGCCTGCTTCTGTTTGAGTAATCTCTGCATCCCCGAACGGAATGCCGTCGAAAGCGAGTGCCGCGTACGCATCCGCGTTCGCAGGGAGTTCGCCATCCGAGACGGAATCCCCATTGATCCACGATTCAAGGCGTTCTGAGATCGTTCCCAGATCCCACGACACCACAAGCTGCTGAGCAAGCTGCTCTGTCTGCTCAGACATCAGCACACATAGTCCGAGCATGCGCGGGATGATCTGCGAGGTGTGCTCCTGTTGCATCTGCCCGAGCGATTCTGACAGCCGTTCAAGCAGTGTGGTGATGCTCATCAACTCCGGGATCTCGAAGAAGTCAACCGTTTTGGTGAGCTCTTCGAATCCTTCAGTCAAGCCGTGGATCGCCGCACCGCGTGTGGATGCATCTTCGAGCTGCTCGATCTTCATCATCGATTCTTTGATTGATTGGTCAATGTCGCTCGCGAGATGATCAATCAGATCAAGCTTTGAAGAATCGAGTTCGAGTTCACGAACCGTGCGTCCATCAGAGAACTCAGGTATAAGAGTGCCGCAAACTTCATCGGCCAGTTCGTCTCCCGAATCACTCACGGCGTGTCCATTGCCAAGCTGCTTGAGCGATTCAATCAGCTGTGGTTCTGCAGCGGTCAGATCACTGCTTCCGGAGGTGATCTCCTGGAACTGGATCTTGAGCACATCAACCGCTGCGAGCAGGAGGTCCATTTCTGAAGAACCAATGACAATCTGGCTATTGCGAGCGGCATTCAGAGCGCTCTCCGCGACATGCGCGATCGCGACCAGGTTTGTCAAAGCAAGGAAGGACGCGCTTCCCTTGATCGTGTGCAGCGCTCGGAAGATCTGGTTGAGCAGATCCGGATCCTGAGGGGTTGACTCAAGATCGACGAGATCACCCTCGAGTTGCTCAAGCAGTTCTCCCGACTCCATAATGAAGTCCTGCAGAATTTCTGGATCAAAGTCGTTGATAGACATCTGGAAAGCTCTCCTGTGTGCGTTAAGCAGCCGCGATATGCGCGGGTTTTTGATAGCAGAATCCCTGCGGGATCGACAGCTGCTGGAAGTCGGTGGTGAGGTCCTTGATCCGTTCGGAGTGTCCGATGAACAACGTGCCGTCGTTCGCAAGCTGGTCCGCGAACATCGAGATCACGCCCTTCTTCATTGGATCGTCGAAGTAGATCAGCACATTGCGACAGAAGATGATGTCCCAAATCCCGTGACGCTTCGCTGACATCCGGTCCTTGAGATTGTGGCGTTCGAAGTTGACCATCGAGCGGATGGATTCCGAGAGTTCGAAGTTTCTCCCGTTCTCTTTGAAGTACCGGTTCTTGATGAGATCAGAGGTCGAGCGGACCGCGTACGAGTTGTAGACCCCGCCCTGCGCGACCGCGAGTGCTTTCTCCGAGATATCTGTGCCGAGGATCTCGATGTTCCAATCAGCCAACCGGACGCCGAGCGTTCTGTGGAGCAGCATCGCGATGGTGAATGGTTCTTCCCCAGTTGAGCACGCCGCGGACCAGATCCGGAGCCGCTTTGTTCCCGAGCGAGCATCGAGCAGTTCTGGGAGAATCTGGTGTTCGAAGACCGCGAGCTGTGCATCGTTCCGGAAGAAGCTGGTTTCGTTGATTGTGATTCGGTTGAACATCTCCTGGAACTCATCCATCTGGTAGGGTCCCATCGTGAGATACGCGATGTACTGATCGAAATCAGTCATCTCGAGTTCGTTCAGCCGATGCGAGAGTCTCGATTCAAGAATGTACTGCTTGGTTTCAGGGAAATGGATCCCCGACCGGTCGTAGATGACCTGTGCTAGTTTGGTGAACTGAGCTTTGCTCATTGAGATCTTTGATACTACTGCCATTGATGACTCCGATGAATAATGAGCAATGCGTTCATGCTGCGAGCTTGGCCGCTGCGCCGATGTTCTCGAGTGTTTCGTCGCTGATCATCCGATCCAGATCCAGCAGGATCAGGAGCGAGTCGTCGAGCTTCGCGACGCCCCGGATGTAGTTTGAATCAGCACTGGTTGCGATCGATGGGGATGGATCTACGATCTTCGGATCGATCTGAAGGACCTCGTGCACCTCATCGACAATGAAACCGAGCGTTGATCCTTGAATATTGACCACAATGATCCGCGAGGAATCGCTCGGCTCAGTCGCTTCGAGTCCCATCCGTGTGCGGAAATCGATCACAGGAACGATCCGTCCACGCAGATTGATGACACCATTCACACCCGGAGGGCTCTGGGGCATCTGGGTGAGTGACATCATCCGATTGATCTCTTGCACTCGGAGAATATCGACCGCGAATCGTTCTTCACCGACACGGAATCGCACAAGACGGAGCGGGTCTGTGCCCAGTGATGAGCCCGAGGTGTTTGAGGGTGTGCTTTGTTGATTCGACATAGTGTTCTCCATTCATGTGCATCCGTCGGTCATCTTTTGAATCGAATATTCTCGAAAATGCATCCAGCCGGATACCCAAGGATCCGCGTATTTGGGGTCATGCTGATTTCTTGATCGCGGGTTGTTCGGATTCACCATCTGATCCGGTGGTGAATAACTTCCTGAGGACTTGATTGATGTCCTGCGGCGAGAGAACCGCATCCGCGGAACCATTCTCAACGACTGCACGAGGCATCCCGTACACCACGCAGGTCTCTTCATTCTGAGCAATCACATGACCGCCCATCTGCTTGATTGCTTTTGCGCCCTCCGCTCCGTCTTCGCCCATCCCAGTGAGCTGGATAGCAAGTACACGCGATCCGTACAGTTCAGCAGCGGTCTGGAAGAGCAGGTCAACAGAAGGCTTGTACATCGCACCCTCAAGATTGTCGAGCGTTCGTGCGATCAGCTTGTCCCCCGCAACCTTGATCGGTTTGATGTGCTTACCACCAATCGCGATATAGATCCCAGGCTCGCTCATGCTCGTGCCATGATCCGCGAGTTTGGCACCGCAAGCACACTGTCGATTGAGACGCTGAGTCAGTGACTTGGTGAACAACTCAGGAATGTGCTGCGCCACGACGATCGGGACCGGGATCGAAGCCGGGAGAGCCGTGAAGATCTTCTCAAGCATCGGGGGACCACCGGTTGATGATCCAACGACCACGATGTCCACATTGCTCGGCATGATCCAATCCGCAAACGAAGTGCAGAGATTGGAGTTGATCTGGAGCGTGTCCTTCGATCGGTTCACGCTCGATGTTGTCTTGGCGCGATTCGGTGCGTTGAGCCGTCTGCGATGTCCCCCGATCGCATGAATCTTCGAGAGCAAGTGCGACTGGAACTCTGGGTCGTGTTTCCCGACGACATTCGGATCCTTCGCGATGAAGTCCGAAGCTCCGAGTTGCATCGCCTTGAGTGCTTCGGTAGACCCATCAATGGTGAGTGAAGAACACATCAGTACCGCGGGTGGATTCCCCAT
>JAEPQP010000249.1 GCA_017640485.1 Phycisphaerales bacterium
CCCGAGCGACCCATCACGGCGTAAAAACCCGGATCGTCGATCTCAAGATCAACGCCTCGCAGAGCTTGGACGCTTCGTGAACCGGCGGGGTAGGACTTCTTGACATCGACGCATCGGATCATGGAGAGGTATTGGGGGTTGGGCGATTGGGATTGCGTCGATGGATTCGCATCCCATCAACCAATGGATTCGCTGTACGCGTCCGCATCCATCGCATCGTCGAGGTTTCCTCGATCTTCGATCTTGACTTTGACGAGCCAAGCTTCACCGAACGGATCGGAGTTGAGCATTTCAGGGCTGGATTCGAGCGCTTCGTTGACCTCGATGATCTCGCCTCCGGCGGGGGTGTAGACATCGGAAGAGGTCTTGACCGACTCGACTTCGCCGACCGAGTCCCCTGGGGAGACTTCGGTGCCGACGGGTTGCATCTCTGCGAAAGTAACATCCGTGAGCTGATCGACCGCGTAGGTGGTGAGTCCGATGGTGAGGACATCACCATCGACTTTGAGCCATTCGTGGGTTTCGGTGTAGGTGCGATCGGATGGATTGGACATGCGTGGGCTCCTGGTGGATTGGGGTGCTGGGAGTCTAAGAAGGGTTCTGTTGGGAAGCAACCGGATGGATCCATGAGCGATGAGACAGACTGGTTGGAAATAGATCCTGAAACACGGCTTTTCAGTCGATCTCAGGCGTGCAATGGGGATTCAAATGCGATATGATTGTTTGAACCGGCGGGCGGAGCCCAGAGAAGCCGGGGTGACATGTTGATGTGTATCTGAACACACGAGCGATGTGTTGCCAGCCAGCACGGAGGTTGCGCTGCCATGACGACGATGACGACACCCACTGATCCTGCGCCGCAAGTGCAACCAGACACACCGGTTACCAACAAAAGCCCCGACGGGCTCCCCAAGCAGACCGGATTGGCGCTCACCAAGCTCACCCTCTCGGGGTTCAAGAGCTTCGCGGACAAAACCACCTTCACCTTTGATGATCCAATTACCGGGATCGTCGGTCCCAACG
>JAEPQP010000087.1 GCA_017640485.1 Phycisphaerales bacterium
AGTTGCGCACTCTGTGACGAAAGATCACCAGGTCCACACCAAATCACATCCATCTGATTTCGCAGCTCAGTCAGTTCAGGTTCAGCGTGCACAGCAGCTGATATTGCACTTTGAGAACTTTGGTTTGGAGGCAGATCCGTGTTCCCGCACAATCTGTTCTCCGCATCCCAATCGGTCGAGCACGCCTTCATCAGTAGTATTGTAAAGTGAGCTGATTTTGCCAACAGTCCATCCCTTGCTGGTAACTTCGATAGAAAATGCAGGGTCAAGTCTAGCACCTCATCGACCAGACCCAACTCAAACCGTGAGTACTGTTATTCGATTGAATGAAGTAAGCGGATACAAACCAAGGGTTTGCAGTCTTGAGCTCAGATCGAGCATCAGGATCCCCGGATGGTCTTGATCAGGCTCGGCCATTGGTCTCGCGGCTTGCCGTAGATCGCTGATCCAGCGATCAAGAGGTCAAAACCTGCTTCACGAGCGCTCTGGGCTGTTTCTGGGCCGATTCCGCCATCGATTTCGAGTCGTTGATTCTCCCGAAGCAGCGGAGCAATGCGCCTGCCCTTCTCGAGGACTTCGGGGATAAATGCCTGACCTCCAAATCCGGGGTTCACGCTCATCACCAGCACCAGATCGAAAGCGTCAACAACCGGGAGGACACGCTCTACTTCGGTTGGAGGGTTAATCACTATTCCGGTATGAAGTCCAAGTTCTTCGATCTTGCCGCACAGATCTCGGGCGTGCTGCTCAGAATCGCACACTTCGATGTGGAAACTGATCAAATTCGCACCGGCATCTGCGAACGGCCGGAAGTAGGCTTTCGGATCCTCCACCATCAAGTGCACATCGAGGTAGACATCCGGGATCGCCTTGTGAAGCGATGAACACACCGCTGGACCCATCGAGAGATTGGGCACGAAATGACCATCCATAATGTCCACATGGAGCAGATCCGCACCTGCATCAAGGGACGCACTCGCATCACTTTCAAGGTTCGCAAAGTCTGCAGCGAGGATGGAGGGGGCAACCAATGGTGTAGCTGGTTTCGATGAGATCGGATCAATCATGCGACACTGTAGTGCCAAAGCTCAATCTAAGCAGTAGGATACTCCGCTTGACTGCGACAATCGGAGAGTGTCCCAGCCGCAGTTCATGAGATGAGGAGACAAAATCATGCCTACATCCACTTCACTCAGCGAACGGCTCGAATCCATCGGGCAATCCAAGCTCGCGGCGTATATCAACGGTGTCCAAGGCGATGGGGGCGACATCCTCAAGCAGCAGATCCAGAGCTTTGATCTTGATCAGCTCGATGGATACATCTCGACCTATGGAACGGGCTATCAACCCGATTCGCCGAATGAAGAGATCAACCCCGCGCCCTATTTCGCACTTGATGATGCGAGCTGGGATCGTGCGATGTACAGCACCCACGGCGAGGGACTCATCGCAGCCAACAAAGTTGCATGCTTCACCGTCGCGGGTGGTCAGGGTTCACGACTCGGATACGACGGACCGAAAGGTTGCTACCCCACTTCGTGCGTCTCCGGCAAATCGCTCTTTGAGATGTTCGCCCAGACTATCTACGCCAATGAGCGTAAGTACAACGCAAGCATCCCATGGTACATCATGACGAGCCCGCTGAATCATGAGCAGACCATCAAGTTCTTCGAGGACCACAACCACTTCGGGCTCGATCCCAAAAACATCCAGTTCTTCGAGCAAGGCGTGATGCCGAGCTTTGATGCACAAACCGGAGATCTCCTGCTGTCCGATCCAGCCCACCTCGCAACGAACCCCGATGGGCACGGCGGTGCTTACAAAGCGCTCCATGTTTCCGGCGCCCTAGACAACATGCTCGAACGCGGCATCGAACATTTGTGTTACTTCCAAGTCGATAACCCCAACGCAAAGATCATCGATCCCGTCTTCATCGGTCTCCACGCGTACTCCCCAGAATCCTCCGGCGAGTTCAGTTCCAAGATGGTTGCCAAGTCATCATGGGACGAGAAGGTCGGTGTGTTCTGCCGAGTCGGCGAGGATATCTCCGTCGTTGAGTACTCAGACCTTCCTGAAGAACTCGCGAAGATGACCAACGAGCGTGACCAACTGATGTTCAACGCAGGATCCATCGCGATTCACATTATTTCAACTGCGTTCATTCAGAAGATCGCGACCGATCCTGAGTATGCACTCCCATTCCATCGTGCAGTAAAAAAAGTCTCGCACTTTGATCCAGCGACAGGTCTCATGGTTCAGCCAGATGAACCGAACGCGATCAAACTGGAGCGATTTGTGTTTGATGCGATTGCGCTCGCTGATCGCTCGATCATTCTCGAAACCGATCGGATCGAAGAGTTTGCTCCCGTGAAGAATGCAACCGGTACGGATTCGATTGTGACTTCCAAGCAGATCCAATCGCAGCGAGCCGCGAACTGGTTGGCTGCCTCTGGAGTCGACATTCCGACCAACCCCGATGGGAGTGTCAATGCCACCATCGAACTCTCTCCCCTTACGGCTTTGAGCCCCGAGGATCTCAAGTCAGCACAGCTTCCTGAGTCCATTGAGCCGGGCGCGAGTATCCAGCTGTGAGCGAGTATCCGCAGGTCGATGATCGGTTCAAGCAGCTTCCAAAGTCGCTGCAAGCCAAGTCCAAGACATTGCGACTGGGGGATGATGTCCCTGCACTTGTGGTCCACCCAGACTTCCAGACCCCTTCCCCTTGGGTGCTCTGGCTGCACGGCCGGACGGTGTATAAGGAACTCGATCCCGGAAGATACAACCGATGGGTTCGAGCAGGGATCGGCGCGGTCGCGATCGATCTCCCTGGACACGGCGAACGATTCGAGCCCGGAGCACACTCACCTGAGCGCACCGTTGACACATTGACCAGATGCATCCCCGAAATCGACGGCGTGCTCGCGTCGATCAAGGAACTCGGATGCTTCGATATGTCCAAAGCAGCGATGGGCGGGATGTCCGCCGGGGGTATGGTCACTGCTCGTCGACTCTGTGACCCGCACCCGTTCCTTGGCGCTTCGCTTGAATGCACGACCGGTGATCTGTTGGGACTTTATTTCCCAGATCAACAACCGAGTGGTGATGGAATCTGGAGGGTCCATCATGACCGTGAACAAGTCGAGGCAATCGACACGCCGACCCATATCGAGGGTTTTGAACCGATCCCGATCCTCGCGATGCACAATGTGGGTGACGAGCTCATCCCCATCCAAACGCAACGCTCCTTCCTCGAATCACTCCGAATGCACTACAGCAGATTGGATGAGGATCCGGCAAAGATATCAATGATTGAGTTCGAGAACACGGGCGCAATTCAGGAACATTCCGGGTTTGGGAAGTTTGCTTCGAAAGCCAAAGATCTCCAGCTCGAGTTCCTGAAAGGGCTGTTTGGAATCGAATCTGCACAGAACTGACCCGGTTCGTGTACAGTCCACTGATGCTCAGCAAGCTCCCCAATCCGTTCCGGAACCTCGACAAACCGAGAGAGGTTTTTGCTTGGGGGCTGTATGATCTGGCGAATCAGTCCTTTACGCTGCTGATTATTACACTGCTGTTCCCGATTTACTTTAAAACAGTTGCCGTCGGAGATGAGCAACGCGGTGATGCTTTATGGTCCGCAGGGGTCTCCGCGGCATTGTTCACTGTCGTGCTCTTATCCCCGTTCGTCGGAGCGTACGCGGATGCTTGTGCTCGGCGCAAGTTGATCCTCATGACGACCGGAGCTGTGTGCTCGCTGCTCACCATCCTGCTCGCGATCGTCTCGCCCGGCCAATGGTGGCTCGGGCTCCTGCTCTTCATCCCTGCAAATGTCTGCTATCAACTCGGGGAGAATCTGCTTGCAAGCTTCCTCCCAGCACTCTCCACTCCGCGGACAATTGGACGCATCTCAGCGATCGGGTGGTCGATGGGCTATCTTGGTTCACTGATCTTGCTGCTGCTTGTAATCTCGGGTGTCCAGTTTCTGAACTGGCTCGATCCGATCCATTGGCGTTGGTTCTTTGTTCTTGCGGGAGCCTGGTTCTTCATCTGGATGATCCCGGCCGGGATCGTGGTTAGCGAACCCAAGCCCGACCATCAGAATGTAAAATCCGGGGGCATCAAACTCGCGATCAACCGATTCAGATCGACTCTGCGAGAAGCCTCACACTTCCAGCAACTCAAACGATTCCTCATTGCGTTCTTCATCTACGGGCTCGGCGTGCAAACGATGATTGCGTTTGCGGCGATTCTCGCGAGCGACTTTGGAATCCAAGAGAAGGGTCTGTTCGTATTTACACTCCAGATCGCGGTCACCGCCGGGGGGACAGCGATCGTGGTCTCGAAGTTCCAAGACCGAATCGGAGTGAAGCCGACCATTGCGATATTTCTTGTGATCTGGATACTGAGCACGGGTGGATTGCTGCTCACGAAATCGCTTGGGCTTGCTGGCGGATCGAACCAATGGATCTTCTGGGTGCTTGGAAACGGGATCGGTATCGGGCTCGGCGGGATCGGGACTTCGAGCCGAGCGATGGTCGGGTTGTTTGCACCGACCCGGCGGGTCGGGGAGTTCTTCGGACTCTGGGGGATGACCTACAAACTCGCTGGTGCGATCGGGGTGCTCTCCTTCGGACAGGTCAAGGCATGGATCGGGGATGTCCCAGCACTCCTGCTGCTGACCAGTTTCTTCGCGCTTGGGTTGGTGATGCTGATAAGTGTTTCGGTACCCCGGGGGATCCGAGCCGCGAAACAAGCGGATCGTCAATCAGCCACGGTTTGAGGCGTATAATCGCCCATGAGTGCTATTGAATCCAACCCTACAGAACCTCCACGCCCGATGTGGGCCTACCCCGATGAGCAAGGCCGGTTTGGGCAGTTTGGCGGGGTCTATGTTCCCGAAACCCTTCACTCGGCTCTGAATCAACTTGCTGAGGTCTATCAGAAGGTCCAAGACGACCGCGCCTTCTGGGATCGTCTAGATGATCTCAATCGCTTGTATGTTGGCAGACCGACACCGTTGTACCGCGCTCCTGGCTTATCTCGAAGAGCACGCCAAATGGAGAAGGATCAGAATCTTGGAGCCACTATTTGGCTCAAGCGCGAAGATCTGGCGCATACCGGTGCTCACAAAATCAACAACACGCTCGGACAGGCGCTGCTGACCAAGAAGATGAAGAAAAACCGCGTCATCGCTGAGACCGGCGCAGGTCAGCACGGAGTCGCAACCGCGACGGCGTGTGCTCATCTCGGGCTCCGATGTGATGTGTATATGGGATCCGAGGATGTTCGCAGGCAGCATCTCAATGTGGTCCGCATGAAAATGCTCGGCGCGAATGTCATCCCGGTTGATTCAGGGTCCAAGACCCTCAAAGACGCGACGAACGAAGCGATGCGTGATTGGATGGGTTCAGTCGATACCACCCACTACATCCTCGGGTCGGTCGTCGGGCCGCACCCGTTCCCGATGATTGTGCGAGATTTCCAAGCGATCATCGGACGCGAGACCAAGGCACAATCCCTCCGGAACTTCGGAAGACTCCCCGAAGCGATTGTCGCGTGCGTCGGGGGTGGCTCCAACGCCGCGGGAATCTTCTATCCGTTCGTCGGCGAAGAAGAGGTCCAGATGATCGGGGTCGAGGCTGGCGGACGCTCGAGCGATCGCGGACAGCACGCTGCTCCGCTTTGTGAAGGAAAGCCTGGTGTGCTGCATGGATCGATGAGCTATGTCCTCCAAGATCAGCATGGTCAGACACAGGATGTCCACTCCTGCAGTGCGGGTCTCGATTACCCTGGAGTTGGACCCGAGCACAGTTTCTGGAAAGACGAGGGACGCGTCCAGTACACATCGGTGACCGATGAGCAGGCACTCGAAGCATTCTTGTGGTGTTGCAGGGACGAGGGGATTATCCCAGCACTGGAATCCTCCCACGCTGTAGCCCACGCGGTTGTGCTTGCGTCCACGATGCCGAAGGATACCAACTTGGTCATCAACCTCTCTGGACGAGGCGACAAGGATGTCGAAGAAGCATCCCGCTTGCTCAAAGATCAGCTCTAAAGAGATTCAGAAAGCATCTCAGCGCTCTGGACGCGTGATCAATGAACGGACAGGCTTGAGAACCCGCTGAACTTTGCTGGTGATCCATGTCAGCACTCCGAACACCGTTCGGACACGCAGCCGTAGCCGCAACCTGCGGAGTTGTGCATCGTCGGGATCGTGACGCATCGCTTGTGAGAGCCAGTAGCGAGCACGGATGTACTGACCTTGCCGGTAATACGCGAGCACGAGGTTGTGCATCGCTGGGACAAAGCTTGGACGGAACTCCAATGATCGTTTCGCGGCTTCGATCCCGGCATCAAAGTCACCCGATTGGAGCGCTGAGACACTCAAGCCATGGAAAGCCTTGTGTGATGCAGGAGAAAGCAGGATCAGCATCTCATAGACCCGGGTCGCTTGGTTGAGCATTCCCGCTTCGACCAGTGTCCGGCCGAGTTCTTCGAGATCATCCTCATCGTGCTTCACCTGAGGCTTGCGGGAAGCGGACTGCAACTGTGAATCCTGAGCGACGCCGTCTATCCGTGGAATCTTCATCTCCACAATACCGCTCGCATCTTTCTGTGCTTGCTCGATTGTTCGGAGTTCTTTACCCAGCAAATCACGGACTCTCGGAAGATCTTCTTCGCGACCGCGTTGGAGCAGAGTCTTTGCAAGCCGGGTCCGTGCTGTTGCGTAATCCGGGTCCAATCGCAGAACCACATCAAAGTGGACCAATGCATCGGGAAGCCGTCCCTCATTCTCCGCAAGTTCTGCGAGGGAGAAATGAGCATCCGCGTTGTCTGGGAAGAGTTCGAGAACGCGTCTGAACTTCTCACCCGCCTCTGTAGGACGATGCATATCCATCAAGAGCTCGCCAAGGTCCAGCAGTGTTTCTGGATCACCCGGATCAACTCGAAGTTCTTGAATATACAGTTGACGAGCGCGCTCGAGTCGTCCGAGTCGAGCATACGCACTCGCGAGATGCGCTCGCACGCGTGGGAGGGTGGGATCCAGTCTCGCCGCTTCACGCAGACACCAGACGGCACGCTCATGATGCTCAGCTTGCTGGAGCGTCTCACCCATGACGGCATAGAGCTCGGGGTATTCTGGATCAATCTGCTGCCCGAGATAAAACGCTTCCTCGGCTTCCTCAAACCGCTCCATATCGGTGAGTGCCTCGATCCGGTGGACAACGATCGCAACATTCATCGGCTCGATTTTTTCTGCTTCGTCAAGCCAAGCAATCGCTTGCTCGGGTTTGCCAGCCCGGATGAAATTTACACCCGCCAACAGAGTCGAGTTCGCATCGGGAGAACCGTGCTCCGCGTTGAGCTTGGAGCACTGGACGAATGCGTCGGAAGCCGCTTCATACCGACCCGCGGCTTCGAGGGTCAATCCGAGGTTGAACTGCCATTCGGCTTGGTACGGATTCAGCGACAGCGCTTGACGGAGCTCAACCTCCGCCTCATCCCAACGCCCTGCGTCGTAGTGCTCGTGCGCGAGCTCGACATGATGTTCGGCGTCAACCCAATCGTTCATGGCCGCGTTGCTGTCCTTTCGATATCTGCGGGCAATCCGCAAATACCACTCCAAAGCGGTCAAGATGCCGTCTTGACCTGAGAATAATCCTAACCTCTGGCCTGAGGGAACTCAATACTTTGAGCTTCCTGACCCTTGTTTTGATCGTCAAATTGGTCATATTCGCCTGAAATCGCCGACCAATAATATTCGAGGACCATGGACACCCCAAACCAATCCACAATCCGGCTGCTCACCAAGCTCATTGCGATGAGTGCGGCTTGCCAATTGATCGGTCCGGCAATGGGATGTTCGGGAAAGAAATCCCACGACTGGTTCCGGTTCGGAAAGAACTCCCAGCAGCAGTCTGAAGTCCAAAGCAACTACAATCAGGCTCAGGAAGAGAGTCCTGAGGAATCTACAGCTCAAAATTTCGGGACAGTTGACGACGAAGTTGATACTGCTCAGTCAACACAACCCACTGCCGTTTCGCAGTCTGATCTTGCTCCTACAGATGACGGGGATGGGCAAGTGGATACTGAACCCGCACCGAGTCCGGACATTGCAGAGATCCAAGAGATCATTCAACTCTACCGCCGTCTTCATGCAGAGATGAACCTCGCCGGACGGTCACAAGTCATCGTTGAACTCTTGAACGACGATCGTGAACGTGTGCGCCTGCTCGGATTCGAGCTCGCTTCTCGTGACCTGTCATCCGGCGCCACGCTCAATGCTGAAGTGGCAAACAACGCCGTCACTCTGCTCGACGATCCACTCCCGAGCATCCGTGTCGGAGCAGCGCGTTTGATCACCCGGCTCGCACTCCCGGACGCGATGACCCTGATCACCAATGCCCTGCACAATGAGGATGACCCTTCGGTCGCGATCGCCCTCCTGAGAGGCGTTGAACGCTGGCCGAGCGCCGAGGCTCAATCTGATGTGCTGCGATGGTACAGCGCCCAGGGTGAAGTTCGAGAGATCGCCGCGAGTGCTGCGTGGAGCCTTGCGGATCTTGAACTCTGGGATCTTGAATCTCATCGGGAATCATTGAGAGCGGTCTACGGATCACTCGACTCCGATCAACTCACAAATGCTGATATGAAGCTCATCGCGGCGACCGGAACCATCGATGACATTAATCGTCTTATCCAAATCGCAGGCACGGACGACGACCAGAATCACACGGATGCCGCGAAAGCATTGGTCCACACTCCAAGAGGGGTAGACCCCTTGATCTCGCTCGCTGAGCGATACCCGATTCTCAGCGGGTCAGCATCCGAAGCCATTCTGCGTCATCGACTCAATCCCAACGGAGTCCGCTTAACAGCCTCGCTTCCATGGCCGGATGAATCTGCTCGCATCGACTCCATCAAGAAAATCTGTGCTCAACTGAGCAATGACCAACTCTCTGAGGCCGTACTCCTGATCCGGACAGACCAAGCGATCAATGACGAGCAAACAATCCAGCTCCTTACCCCCCTGATCGCCGGAACCCAGTCCGTATCCACCCGCTCTGCACCCGGGGTTGTGCTGCTCGCTGAACTCGAGCTCATGAACCAGCGTCCAGATCGAGCACTCGGAGCGATCTCATTGCTCCCATCGGACGGCGTTGATCCATCAACATCTGCAAGAGCCACGAAGACTGCGGCTCTTTCGCATATTATGCTCCTCGAGTTTGAACAGGCAGATCTCCTAAATCCAACTCCCGAGATCTGGATCCAAGCACTTGAGATCTCAGCAGATCCTGTCATCCAGTCCAAGATCGCGACTGAGATCTCAAGCCGAGAAATCCTGCTTACGAGCCAGCAGCAAACTGTGATCGACTCCATTTTGACGACAACAGAAGATTCGGATTCGCAAGAACCAGAGATCGATCAAACCCCTTCCGAAACGGAGCAGCCATAGGCATGCCCGCGGTTGTGTTTGCAATCCTCGCTGGACTGTTCTGGGGTGTTGGCGAAGTCTGCGCCAAAGCGGTCCTGCATACCGGGAAGATTGGGCCGTTCGCGGCCGTCGCGATCAGGACTTCACTCGCACTCCCAATCATCTGGATCGCGTTCTGGATCGCGAACAAAGCGTCTCCAAACCGAGCGGGCCTAGGAGTCGGAACCCTCACGATGAAAGAATGGGTCCTGCTTCTGGGCGGCTCTGGAGTGATCGCGGGGGCATTCGCGATGATCGCGTTCTATGTCTCGATTTCCCTTGGTGAAGTCTCCAGGATGAAACCCATCGCGTTCTCGATCGCTCCGGCAAGCGTTGTGCTGCTTGGAAGCCTGTTCCTCGATGAAGCACTCTCGACCCGCAAACTCCTTGCGCTCGGACTCGTTCTCTCAGGAGTGCTCCTAATGAGCCTGGAATCCGCTCCGAAGCCCGCAAACCCCGGTACAGATGCCCCAAATACCTCCCACCCACGAGCCGCGGATACCTAGCACCGGAGGTCTTGGACGACTACCATAGAGACCGCCCGGAAGGACCCGGCGTCACGCACAGGGCAACGAATCACGCCCGAACCAAAGGACCAATGAGCTATGACCAGAGATGAGATCCTCAATACCATCAGCGAAATCCTCGTCGACGCGCTTGCAGTAGACGATGACGAGATTACGCCCTCGGCCACGCTCATCGGAGACCTCGGCGCCGAATCCATCGACATCCTCGACATCACATTCAAACTCGAGCAAGAGTTCGGATTCAAAATCGCTCAAGGCGAACTCTTCCCTGAGGGGATTACACAAGACCCCGAGTATGTGCAAGACGGCTTGGTGACTGCGAAGGGTCTTGAGATGCTCAAGGAGCGCGGCCCCCACTTCGATATGGCAACGCTTGAAGCGGATCCATCGGTCGAGAATGTCCGCAAGATCTTTACCGTCGAAGCACTCGTCAACTTCTGTGAGCAGAAGCTTCAAGCCGCGTAAGACTCTCAACAACAGAGTACCCACAATCGAGGGTGTGTCATGCGATGGATGTGGATTGATCGAGTCCTTGAGCTGGTTCCGAAGGAACGGCTCGTTGCGATCAAGCATGTATCAATGGCCGAGGATCATCTCCACGATCACTTCGCAGCAACAGATGTCCGTGATCAACTCCCGTTGATGCCCATGTCACTCGTCGTCGAGGGGATGGCCCAATCCGCGGGCATACTGGTCGGTCATGCCAACGATTTCAAGGAGAAGGTTGTGCTCGCGAAAGTCGCCAAGGCACAACTGCGAAAAGATCCAACCCCCGGATGTACACTCAGGTACACCGCGACGATCGATCGATTTACAGAAAATGGCGCCTCCACATCTGGAGTCATTGATCTCTTTGATCCAACGACAAGTTATTCGGACGATGCGCCCGCACAAGCGGAACGGATCGGCGAAATCGATCTGATTTTCTCGCATCTTGATCGCAACTCAGCCGGGACGCAGTACCCTAAAGAGAACTTTGTGTTCAGTGATTCATTCCGCACGATCCTGCGAACCAGCGGCATTGAATCAGCGTTCTAACCGGGTTCCGACCTAGAATGCACAGAATCGATAGATCTCGTATCAGGAGAGCCATGATGAATACCAGAAGCTCAGCCAGAACCTACTTTGTGATCGCGCTCGCGATTTCAGCGACAACGCTGACCGCTTGCTCACCTCGAGAGATCGATCGAACTGAGCGCAGGCCCCACACAGCGATGCGTGGGGTTGCCTACAAGCGACTCATCCTCACGCTCAATGAAGCGAATGCCCTCGCATATCGCGCCGAGGAGAACGCTGAGATCCTGTTCGCTTCCGATGATGTCGACGAGAAAACCAAAGAAGAAGCAATGGTCTTGGTCGATGAAGCGAAAGCCTTCGCTGATGATATCGAATGGTCACTTGCCAATACCCAGCGCATGACCTGGCACCGCTCCGAGATGAACCGCCTCTGGGACAGCTACGCAAAGCTATACCCTGAA
>JAEPQP010000085.1 GCA_017640485.1 Phycisphaerales bacterium
AATCAGAGGCGTAGCGGCCCATGGCGCGAAAGCGTGTTATGAGCATCAATGCACGAACTTCTGGATCTGGAAGGAACTGCGAACACCTGATCCGATGAAGGCACACAATCGCGTGTCCGCTGAGGGAATCCACCTGGATGACCCACAGTGGCAGATCCAGTATCCAGATTCGCACAGCGTTCGCATCGGTGACGCGAAAGTCGATTTGTGGTCGGTCTCTATGCAGGATCTGGGAGTCACCTATGAGGCATCCGCATGCCAAGCTGATCAATACTGGACTGATACTGGGGGTGGATGGAAACGATCGCCCGATCCCGCTGAACACGATCTCACCCATGGTCGACACATTGTACTCATTCATCCCATCTGGTGGCGAGGCACGAAACGCGTTCACTTGATCTCGTGTCCGGATCCTCAACAGAGGAATCAACTAGCAGCATCACTCGATTCCTGCTCAAATGCGCGGGTCTTGGATGAATGGACCATGTCGCACACACGCGTGGGCCGCGAGATTGTGCGTCCTGACCAGCTGAACAGTTTCTCACCAACACTGCTTAGGAACGCCGTTGCGCACCATTCAAATCTTGTCGAAGGCGATGTCATTGAACTGACCTCACTGATACCAGCAGGTCTGCTATCGGAGGGACTCAATCATGACACTGAGTCTCGCCATTGGATTGTCGATATTCCTGAGGAACGGGTTCGCTCTGCTGCGATCGATCTGCTCACAGAGCATCCGAATCTGTATGCTGATCCCTCAGACGAGCCCTTGATTCCGATGACACCTAAGCACTGGGAGTGGATGAACAGGCATCAGCGTGCGGAAGCCCATCTCCATGCCCATATCCTGTCTCAGAATGAATGCATTCACAGCGAATGGATTTCTTCTGACCTGATCAACAATCCAGAGTCGATCGCCCAGAAGCTCGAACTGGTCTGGCATCCAGAACTCTGCACACAACACGCTCGAAGACCGATTGTTGTTCGGAATGAACTGCCATCGAGCAGCAGGACCTTGTGGGAAGGTGGAGACCCGATCTTTCAAACATCAGGACAGAAAGTCCAACCAAACCTTGATCTACGGGCATGCGAGATTGAGCATCTGGACCCGCTGACCATCCGATGGGGTCGTACAGAGAGTTCTGCACCCCAAGTAGGAATCCAGTTTCAACACAGGATCTCCAGCAATGAGTACTTCATTGGTCTTCTGAAAATCAGTTCGTGCGGGAAGGATCCTGTTCGTGTGTTGATGCATTGCTGGAGTAAGGAAGAAGATGGATCTGAATCGTCCAGGGCATCTATCGAGCTCGGAGTTCTGCATCCGAGCGATGAGTCGCAAAAGTTTCGATTCGCGTGCAATCCGCGCGAGGGTTCACAAATATTCTCACTCGCTTTGCTTGCTCCAAAGGAGCATGATCGGGGCACTGTGGTTCTGAATGAACTCCAGATCAAGAGCGTCAGCCTTCGTTCGTACCTCGATCTTGGTATACGCTAAGAAGCTGTTGCAGAAATTCAGACTCGGTAAAGAAGTGCGAACTGAGGCCACTGTCCGTCACATGTAAATCCCCGGCTGACCTAGCGGATTCAATCTTCATGAGCTGCGCTCGTAGATCGGACGCGTCGGTTTGGCTGTAGATCCAGCTTTTCGTATTGATCGCGGGGCCCTTGCTTTCAACGAGGCTTTGGAGCGCGGGCTGGTTCGTCACAAGAACGGCTGTGCCCAACGCGAACGCTTCATCAACGACGAGCGGAGCGACCTCGGAGCCGATTGAGGGGACAATAAGCAGATCAGCATCCGCGATTGTGTTCATGGCTTGATCATGCGGGAGTTGACCCAGTAAACTTGCTTCGAGCAGGCTCCCTTCAGCGCGTTTACGATTGATCCATTTCTTGCAGCGATCCGTCTCCTTTCCATCGCCGACAATACTCAGTTTCGCAGCAAGATCGCTCGGCCAGTCCCTGATGAGTTCTGCAACACCTTTCTCAGGATCCAGCCGGCTAACCACCACCGCGGCGAGCCGTTCCGATATTGAACCATTTGGCCTCAGTCTATTGGTTGCGGCGGGTGCGGGATTTGGAAGCACACGGACATCAAGGTCGCCGAGAGCTGTAATGTACTTAGCGAGCTGCTCGGACGGACTCAATATAACATCCGGGATGAGGTGCCTCTTGTGTCGCGTGTAGTTCCAATGACGCTGGAGCACGCGCAGGATACTGTGGGCATACGTTCGATGATCCCACCGCTTCCTCAACATTCCGAATAGCCCCGATCGGACGGGCATGTTGGCTTGCTGTCGATTTCCTCGCAACCAATAGTTCCCTCCCGGATTGGGACACACCAGATGATGATCGTGTGCCGACACGAGGATGTGAGAACCAAACTCAGCACGCGCACGCTCGCACTCGCTGAGTATTGCGGGAGATAGCAAGTGGTAGAGGTTGTGCACATGGATCACATGTGGCGCAAACTCTGTGATCACATCACGAACCGCACGCTTGCAGCGAGCGTTTGAGATGTAACCGAGAATTGACGGCTTGCTGCAGATCTGGTCTCCAGTGAGCACTCGGACTTCATGACCATTTTCGCGCAGCATCGACGCTGTCCGCTGAACCATCACCTCGACACCGCCGTGGGTTTGATAGTCGTTGAGGAGGAGGATGCGCATCACGCGAAGACCTGTGGGTAGGCGAGCTTGATTGAATCACGCAAGCTGCGGTGCGTGCTGATTCACATACGCAACAACGGTCTCTACGACATACCTAGCCTGTTGATCGGTCAGCTCTGGGAACACCGGCAGCGCGATCGTTTCGTGTGCGGCGAGTTCTGAGTGCGGAAGATCACCGACGGCGCCTCCGAGATCCGCAAAGCATTCTTGCAAGTGGAGCGGGACCGGGTAGTAGACCTCGTTGCCGATGTTCTTGGACTTGAGCTCCTCACGGAGGTCGTCGCGGATCGCTGCCGGAACACGGATCACATACTGGTTGTAGATATGCCGCGCCGGATCTTCGACCCCGGTCGGGGTACGGATCGCAGGTGCATCGGTGTTCACGGAGAGCGGCGTCGCGCTGTCGAGGGCGCCGTGTTCAGCGAAGAGGTTGGTGTAGCGATGAGCGTTCTCGATGCGCTTTGCGTGCCAGTTGTCCAGGTGACCAAGTTTGACTCGGAGGATCGCGGCTTGGAGTGCGTCGAGTCTCGAATTGACACCGATGACACTGTGGTAGTACTTCGGTTTCCCGCCGTGGACGCGGAGGATGCGGAGTTTCTCGGCGAGTTCGTCGTCGTTTGTGGTTAACGCACCACCGTCACCGAAAGCACCGAGATTCTTGGATGGGAAGAAACTGAAGCAGCCGATTGATCCTCGGGATCCGACTGGGGTCCCGGTCGCGTCCTTGGTCCCGAGCGACTGCGCCGCATCTTCGATGATGGGAACGCCGAGCTCTTCGCCGAGTGCGATCCACGCATCCATATCGATCGATTGACCAAAGAGGTGAACCGGGATGATCGCGGCAAGATTTTCGGTCTTCTTCGCGAGCTCGCGGGTGTGCTTGATGTCCATGTTGTAGGTGACCGGATCGATGTCCGCAAACACCGGCTCAGCGCCCAAGCGTGAGACGCTTCCGGCGGTCGAGAAAAAGGTGTATGCAGGACAAATCACACGCTGGACGGGTTGTCCGGGTTTGTGCGACACGCCGTGAGCCATGAGCGCCAGGAGCAAAGCGTCGCTGCCCGATGCACACCCGATCGCGTGCTTGACTCCGACATAGTCAGCGAGTTCTTTCTCGAACTCCGCGACCTGGGGTCCCATGATGAACCACTGGTCCTCGACCACTCCTCGCACGATGGGCTCGAGCTCATCGCGGAGCGTGTTGTATTGGGCTTTGAGATCGAGGAGCGGGACATTCATTTCGGACATTCGGACACCTTTCGGATCATGCAATGGATTCGTTTGAGATATGGATCAATCACGCTTCAACCGCGAGAGGATCGTGTTCTTTCACTGGGGTGAGTTTCATTTCACCTTCTTCATTGATTTGTCTGTACTGATTCCCGCATGGGCAGGTGATCGCACCATGCTCTGCGTCTGGCAGCACATCACCACATCGGCAGACCCAGCCATTGCGCTTCGCGGGGACCCCTACCATCAGCGCGTAATCGGGAACATTCTTGGTCACGACCGCTCCCGCTCCGATGAACGCGAAGCGTCCGATGTCGTGGCCGCAGACGATGGTCGCGTTGGCGCCGATGCTCGATCCGTATCCAACCCTTGTGGTCTTGTACTGATCCCGGCGTGGGATCTCGCATCGAGGGTTGATCACATTGGTGAACACCATGCTCGGGCCACAGAAGACATAGTCCTCGAGGATGACTCCGGTGTACAGACTGACATTGTTCTGGATCTTGCACCCGTTCCCGATTGTGACATCGGGAGAGACAACCACATTCTGACCAATGTTGACACGCTCTCCGATCGTGCAGTTGGGCATGATGTGGGAGAAGTGCCAGATGCTGGTCCCCTCACCGATCGAGCACGGATCATCGACGCATGCCGTAGGGTGGATTTTCACATTAACGAAATCAGACATTGGAGGTCTCGGTTCAAACTGAATGGGCGAGGGATTCATTGCGGATCGGATGCCCCTCGGCACTGGATTCATCGATCGGCGTTGCATCAAGGTTGATCGGGGATCCGCTGAGCATCATCGAACGCTGCGCGGCGTGAAGGATATTAAGGATCTTCACCCCGTCGGCACCAGTGGTCCGTGGGGAGGTGCCGTTGGTGACCGCATTGACGAAGTGGGCGCACTCCAAATCAAGCGGGGAAGTCGAATCGAACTCGACCGGGGTGCCTTCACCTTTGATGGCAACCGGGTCCCCGTCATTCCAATCGACGCGTTGGTCGTAGAGCATCAACTCGCGAGCAACATCATCAAAGCTAGCCATCTTCTTCGAACCAACCACAATCAGCTTCTGCTCTTTGTATGGGTGCAGCCAAGACACGAAGATGTGTCCGCGTGTGCCGTTGGAGAAGAGGAGTTGGGTGACGGTAACATCCGCAACATTCGGAGAGACATATCCCCCACCGGTGCAAACGACCTGGATCGGATCCGCGCCGATCAGACGGACCAGAACCGCGATGTCGTGAGGTGCGAAGCTCCACAGCGCGTTCTCGTGCGTGCGGATCTTTCCAAGGTTGAGTCGGTTGGAGATCACATAGCGGATCTCTCCGAGTTCTCCTGATTCAATGAGGTCCTTGAGTTTGAGGATCGCGGGGTGGTATTCGAGCAGGTGACCGACCATCAACACGCGTCCTTCACGCTTTGCAAGATCGGTCAGTTTCTGAGACTCACCCGGCTCGATCGTCATCGGTTTTTCGACAAAGACATCCTTCCCCGCGAGGAGAGCTTTCTCTGCGAGCGCGAAGTGGGTCTCGGCTGGGGTTGCAATCATGACCGCGTCGATGGATGGATCATCGATGACCTCAGCGGGGTTCTCAAAGACCTGAGCGTCAGGAGCGAGTTCGCTGCCAAGCTCGCGTGCAGCAGTTGATGGATCAGCGATCGCGGCGACGCCGTGAACTCTATTGAGGGTACGGATGATGTTCTTTCCCCAGCCACCACATCCGAGGACTCCAATCCGTGGTGACGACCCGTTCCATTCATCCATATCGAACTCCATCTACTTCAGCGTTAATTCATCCCCACTCCACAGGTTCTGGAGGGTTAATGAATCATAGCACGCTCGCCCCAAATCTCACGATTCATGAGACCAAGGCATCGAATTGCTCGCAGAGACCGATGAGTTTTTTCGACTGATTTTCTCTGCTCAAACTCTGGATCAGTTCCAGGTTTGGCTCAGGAGTCTTGTGTTCCGCACTGAGGAACGATCGAAGCGTTCGGGTCACTTGTTCGGGGTGCTGTCCCAGATGGATCCCCCGTCCAGTCTCATGGATCAGCTTGGACATGGGTCCAGCACGTCCAGTGATCAGGACCGGTGGTCCTGCGGCAATGTACTCAAAGAGCTTGTTGGTGAGCACACCCGCGCTTGTATCCGCCCACTCAAACGCGATCAATGCATCAGCATGCCTCTGCAGATCCAAGGCATGCTGATGGGAGATCTCTCCGAGATGCGTGAGCAGCGATTGAACACCCATCCTTCGAGCTAAGCGGTGCCAAGCTTCAGAAGACGCTCCCGCAATAGTCAATGAGATATTTATTTCACTCCCTGAGGCTGATTTCATCGCAGCAAGGATCGCACTCGCGTCTTGATGCTTTGGATACAACTGTCCGGTGTACACCAGCTGGATCTGATCTGCGAATGAATGTTTGTTCAGGGTGATTGAGTCGAGGTTGATGTCGCCGTACCCGTTGTAGATGACCTCGACCGGAGCACTCGTGCGCTGGGAGAGCCATCGGGCGAGAGGCGGGCTCACGGTCGTGATCGTGTCCGCACGGGAAAGAACCCGCTCCTCAAGCTTTCGCTCCCTCAGGGTCCATGGGAACAAACCATTGAACGCGTGGTTCGCAGTCCAAAGATCGCGAAAGTCAGCGATCCAGTGATTGGTCCATCCAGACTGTTTGAGATGCATGGCTACCAAATGAGCGGTGTAGGGACCCGAGGAACTGATGACAGCATCCCATGGGCCATGGACCTGTTGGTGCTGCTGCGCCCATTCAATCGCGGGCCCGACCCAATGATCTGTGAGATCGGGCATCCGGACGGATGAATACACACCGGAACGAGTGCGGATGGCGCCGAGTACAGAGTGGATGGGTGATGACTTGGTCACACCCGAGCCGTTGGTTCCGGAGGGCGTTCGCTGTCGCAGATCCTGTGCTCTGAGTTTATTGAGATACCCCGGCGTCTGAGGCTGAATCTCATACACCGATCCATCGAACGATTCGGACCAGTCCCCGATCTGATCAGGCTCTTTGGTGATCGTCAGAACCTCAGTTTCGTGACCTGCCGAGACCGCTTGCTGAGCGATCGACCATAAGCGAACAGATGCGGCTCCGCGTTGCGGTGGGAAGTATGGTGAAACGATCAGGAGTCGCATGGATCCGATTCTAGCTCCGCATGTCGTCTGTGGATCCTGTCGATGCACTCGGCCCTACTCGAGTGGGCGACCTAGAATGCCCCTTGATACCAATGGTTGCTCTCGCAGACCGATTGAGAAAGCCGCACAGCCCATGAGTGTTATTGATCAGAATCTTTCTATGGACCACACCAACCCCCAATCGATGAGCATCGGAGATCAGCTCAGAGAGCGGATCCAAAGCAGGACGGCTCGGGTCGGGATTGTGGGGCTCGGGTATGTCGGTCTCCCGCTGGTCAAAGCGGTGCACGATGCCGGGTATCCCGTGATCGGATTCGATGTTGATCAATCCAAGATCGAGATGCTCAACGCGAGTAAGTCCTACCTGAAGCATCTGGGCGATGAACTGGTCAATGAAATTTCTGCTTCGGATCGGTTCACGGCCAGCAGCGACGAAGCTGTGCTTGCGGATGCGGACATCGTGATCCTCTGTGTCCCTACACCGCTCGGCGAGCATCGTGAACCCGATCTGAGTTATGTCACCGGGAGTGCTGAGATTGTCGGCAGGTCCCTCAGAGCAGGTCAGTTGGTGATCCTCGAATCCACGACCTATCCAGGGACCACACGCGATGAGATGGTCCCGATCCTCCAGAAAGCCGCGAACGATCGGAGCCTTGGTCTCGAAGTCGGCGAGGACTTTTTCGTCGCCTACTCACCAGAGCGTGAGGATCCCGGACGCGAGGGGATGGCGACCTCCATGATCCCGAAGATCGTTGGCGGCGTTGATCCACTCTCAGGAGAACTCGCGACCGAGTTCTACCGATCCTGCATCGAGAACATCCATCCTGTGAGCAGCGCTGAAGTCGGGGAAGCCGCAAAGATCCTTGAGAATGTCTATCGAGCCGTGAATATCGCGCTCGTCAACGAGCTCAAAGTGGTCTTCGATCGGATGGGGATCGATATCTGGGAAGTGATCGAAGCCGCGAAGACCAAGCCCTTCGGATTCCAGGCGTTTTATCCAGGACCAGGGCTTGGTGGGCACTGCATCCCGATCGATCCGTTCTACCTGACCTGGAAAGCAAAGGCGGTCGGACTGGAGACTCGTTTCATTGAGCTTGCTGGTGAGATCAATCAGGACATGCCGAGCCATGTCGTGCGTCGCGTCATGGAATCCCTCAACGATGACACGAAGTCTTTGCGTGAATCTTCGATCTTGATCATCGGTCTCGCGTACAAACCGAATGTCGATGATGTGCGTGAATCCCCGGCAGCCGAGATTCTGAAACTGCTGTCTGAGCACGGCGCGGATGTCAGCTATCACGATCCGCACATTCCAACATTCCCGACGATGCGTCGGTACGAGTACGACCTGGACTCAGTGGATCTGAATCCGGACACCATCGCTTCAGCAGATTGTGTGCTCATTGTCACGGATCATGACGCGGTCAATTGGGAGTTGATCGGTCAGCATGCACGCCTTGTCGTGGACACACGAAACGCGATGAGCGTGACCGATCCATCAACACGGAAGGCCCGTGTGGTGAAGGCATGATCCGGACTTGGATCCAGACATCCATTCGTACGATCAATCCAAAGCACCCCGAGTAGGATTCGAACCTACGACCTGCGGATTAGAAGTCCGCTGCTCTATCCAGCTGAGCTATCGGGGCTCATCAAGCTCGTTCGGTGGCATTTAGACACCAGATCGGCTTCAATGGCATCATGATAGCCTCGCAACTCAAACTCCTCACACTCTGCGTGTTGCTGATTCCTCAGATCTCGATCGGAGCACAGCAGCCCGTCGCGATCAGGGTCATGACCTTCAACATCGAGGATGTCCGGCTCGATGATCTGAGCACGCCGGAGAATCCGAGACTCCAAAGAATCGCTGAGACTATCCAGCGTGTGCGTCCCAATGTGCTTCTGCTCAATGAGATTGAGACAGTCGCTCTGGATTCGCATCCAACCGCTGCTGATCTATTTGTCGAGCGGTATCTCTCGGTCCCCCAGCACGAAGACCTGGATGGGATGTCCTATGTCACATTCACTCCGAGTACCAACACTGGGATCCCCTCCGGGGTCGATCTTGATCAATCGGGAGTCGTCCACGCGACCCCACCGCGCCGGAGTTTGCGTCAGTCGCAGGAGCACCGCGCGTACGCGGCGGACTGTTTCGGATTCGGCACCTTCCCCGGACAGTACGGGATGGCGCTGCTGATCGATCCTTCGCTGAAAATGGATACAAATTCCATACGAACTTACCAAAGATTTCTCTGGAAAGACCTTCCCGATGCGGATTACCCCACACTTCCGGATGGATCACCCTACTACTCAACCGATGCGTGGGAGGTCTTTCGGCTCTCCTCAAAGACCCATGCGATTATCCCGATTGAGTTGCCCAACGGTGCTCGTCTTGAACTGCTCATCGCACACCCGACCCCCCCGGCGTTCGATGGGAGCGAGCAACGGAATAAACGCCGAAACCACGATGAGATCCGGCTCATCCGCGAACTGATTGACAACCAGCCATTCCTTTATGACGACCGAAATCAGAAGGGAGGGCTCACCCCTGAGACCCCCTTTATGGTGCTCGGAGACCTCAATGCCGACCCGGTTGATGGCAGTTCGATCGGAGATCCAATCTGCACATTCTTGCTAGACAGCACACGGATCCCGGAGCTAATCCCGCCTCAGTCTGAGATTCCGGTTGATGGTTTGGATCCGACTGACACCTCAATGTTTGGATTGCACGTCGATTATGTGCTCCCTTCAGTAGAACTCGAGGTGCTGGACTCCGGCATCTGGAGGCACGGATGGGATCTTGAGCAGGGATTCGGATCTGACCATTTTCCGGTCTGGGTGGATCTGCTGGTTCCATCGAACTGAAACTTGGGACTACGATTGTGTGTGACTCAAGCGATGAGCCAACAGCATGATTCTGACGCTCAGAGCGAAACCCAATCGGGGATCGTTGGTGCATGTATTGAGCTCACCAAGCCGGGAATTACCAAGCTCGTAACGATCACTGCGCTGGTCGGGCTGCTGATCGGGGGGCTCCATCACGGGGTCAGCGGCACAGCAAACTGGATCACGATGATCATTGGCTGCATCATCGGGACCGCGATGGCCTCGGGGGGAGCGAATGCCTTGAACATGTGGTACGAATCCGATCTGGACGCACAGATGGAGCGGACGAAAGTCCGTCCGATCCCGTCCACTCGGCTCACACCCGGATTCGTACTTGTGTTTGGGTTGCTCATGTGCATCCTCGGGTCATTGATTCTCTGGTGGACGCTTGGGTTGATGCCTGCACTGATCGCGGTCTTCACGGCAATTAGCTATGTATTGCTGTACACACCTCTTAAAACAAGAACGATCACCAACACACTCGTTGGAGCCGTTCCGGGAGCGCTCCCAACGATGATCGGGACCGCAGCGGTCGCGCCGGGGGTTGGGTTTGAGCCATTGACCGATCGGATTGGGTTGATGCTGTTCGTCCTGATGTTCGTCTGGCAGATGCCCCACTTCTTTGCGATTGCGTGGATGTGCCGGGTCGATTATGAGCGAGGTGGGTTCCGAATGCTGCCGAGCGTGGATGAGAGCGGGAATCACACCGCAGCAGTCATGATCGGATCCTCGTTGCTCATGATCCCGGTTACGCTGCTCCCGTTGTGGGTGATCCCTGATCTGAGTGGCTGGGCGACCGGTCTCACTGGGGTTGTGCTTGGACTTGTCCTTGTGTGGCTCTCGATCAAGTTTGCCAAGTCGAGGACTGACCGAGCGGCACGGATCGTGTTCTTTGGATCGATCATCCACCTCCCTGTGTACATGACGGTCTTGGTCGCGGAAGCACTGATCAGGACGGCATTCTGATATGCCTCGCATCACGCTCACGAATCTTTCAGTGATCTACCCGAATGCAGATGGGGATCGGACAGCCCTCAATGATCTCTCACTGACCATCGAGAATGAGTCACTCGCACTGCTGGGACCCAACGGCGCGGGGAAATCCACACTCATGAGTGTGATCGCCGGGACGCTCCCACCCACCTCGGGGAGCATCGAGTTTTCCGATCAGTCAATGAGCCGGCTGGGGATGGTCTTCCAGACCCCGGCTCTTGATGAGTTGCTGACTGTGCGTGAGAACTTGATGCTTGCGGGATCGCTGTACGGATTGGACACGAAAGCGACTTCGGACTCCATGGCCAATCTCACCAAGTCGCTGGGTCTTGATGATCGATTGGAGCAGCAAGTCCGTCACCTCTCCGGCGGACTCAAGCGGAGAGTGGATCTGGCGCGGGCGCTGATCCCCGAGCCAACCCTACTCATTCTTGATGAACCCACCACCGGTCTTGATGTCGAGGCTCGTGTGTCCCTTTGGGATGCGCTCGACCAGATCCGGTCTCAGCGGGAGATGTCGGTGATCTTTGCGACACACCTCACTGAAGAAGCGCGTCGCTCAGATCGTGTGGTTCTCATCAGTGATGGAGAGCTGGTTCAAGAAGGCACGCCCCAAGCACTCAGGAATGAACTAGGAGAGTACATGCTCCGGGTTCGTGTACGCGATCGGGATCAATTCCAGCAGATCGAGCAGTGGAGTTCAACTGTCGGCTGCAGATCGGTTGTGAGAGGCAACGATGT
>JAEPQP010000161.1 GCA_017640485.1 Phycisphaerales bacterium
CGATCATCGCGGGAGTCAGCGAATCGCCGTCAACCGCGATCGCGCCGCCTGGGATAAACGCAACGGGGATCGTCGCGAGTCGGTATGACCGCTCCGTGCTGCCAGCCGTCAGGTTTGGTTCCAGGATCGGCTCGAGCGTCGAGGTTGGGAGTAGATCCTTGATCGACGCGATCAGTTCTGTCGAGATGGTGTCCCAATCGAGCAGCACGCCCTGGATCGAGACCCCCCCATCACGATTGATTGTGCGGACCAGCACGAGTTCCGGGTTCCCCTGCTCATCGCGGATCCATCGTGGTTCGATCGCGCCGATCTCGATCTGGCTTTCATCAACCTTTTCGGCGCCGAGCTCAACACGGATTGGCTCCTGTTCAGGATCGAACATGCGGTCACTCATCATAGCGCTATTGCTTTGACGCGATCCTGATTCATGCTCTCCGAGGCTTTCAGATTCTTCATCGGTTCCGTCAATAGATTCGCGCTGTGTCTTGAGGAGTTCAGGGACGACCATCGCTGTGTTGGCGGACCCATTGTCTTTGGTCCTCATATACCCAGCATACTCATCACCCGCAGCTCGCTTGCGTGACTGATTCATGCTCGTGTTCTGCGCGAGATCCGCGATCTTCTGACGCGCCTGGAAATCGGATTCAGGGTCCGGTTCCTCGCGCGGGTTGGGTGGAGTCATCATCGCATCGCTCACGGGTGACTCATCAACCGCGTCTGCATTGCTGGATTCTGACATCACTTTGTTTGAAGCGTCGCTGAATGCACTGAGTGACTGGGTATCGACACGAGCCGGATCATCATCCATCAACGCCTTGGACGCGATCTGCTGGATCCGCTGATCGGTGCCCTTCGCGAGTCCTGACTGATCGACCTCGAAGTACCCCTGCGCGTAGGAAGCGGGGTCGATGATCTGAGCACTTTCTTGCTCTGAGTCGTCGAATGTGTTCTTGGCGCCTTGTGGATCCCCCAAGACCATCTCATAGTCTTCGATCGGACGCGCCGCTTCGAGCGCGATCATTGGCGCGAGTCTCGAATCCATCCTCCAGAGTGACAACCGGATCACTTCCTGTCGTTGGTTGACAGCGCGGGCCGTCGCGTTGCGTTCCTCGAGCGCGTAGACGGTCACGCTGACCCAGCTCAGTGCGGTCACCACCAGCACCACACCGATCCAGAACGCGATCCAGAGTGTCCGCTTCGACGAGTTCATGACGACACCCCGTCGGGCTCGGCGAGCATGTACCCCTTGCCTCGCACGGTTTTGATGACCTGCGGATCCGACGGATCATCCGCGAGTGTTTCGCGGATGCGGGCGATCGCCATGTCGACTGTGCGGGTGTGGGTCCCGCGCGGATCGAGTCCCCAGACTTTTTGGAGCAGTTCATCACGCGACACAGCTCGCCCGGGATTCGCGGCGAGGAACCCGATCACCTCCGCTTCACGCTCGGTGAGGGTCTGACGCGATCCATCCGCGAGCACCGCTTCGCGCCGATCAAAGTTGATCTGGCGGCCCGCGATCGTCATCTCCTTGCGCTGCGTTGGACGCGCCGGCATTCTCCGGAGCACCGCTTCGACACGCGCCATCAGTTCATCGAGTGAGAATGGCTTGACAATGTAATCATCAGCGCCGAGCTTGAGCCCCTTGATCCGATCGCTCTCCTCGCCGCGAGCGGTCAAAAATATCACCGGAACATTGGGCTTGGGCTTACGGAGTTCTGCGAGGACCTCAAGGCCATCCATTTTGGGCATCATAATATCCAGCAGGACCAGATCCGCATCGACCGAGAGACAGAGTTCTAGTCCTCGCTCGCCGTCGTTCGCTTCGTGCACTGTGTACCCTGAAAAGGACAACGCATCGACCAGGCCGCGCCTGATCGAATCGTCATCCTCGACGACAACGAGTGTTCCTAGAGACACGCATGTTTCCTTTCGTGAGAGTCCGTTACCACGAGTATCGAACGGTGTAGGTCACGACTTTCTCCTCATCTGGATCAATCATGACCGGGACATGCATCGTGCGCGAATCGATCATCTCGTGATTGTCTGAGATTTTCTGGATCGTTGCGTTGGTCCAGCGATAGAGCCGTTCCTGGACAGTGACCTCAACGGGCTGGTCCTTGCGGTTCCGGAGCTTGACCTCGATGGTTTCCACAATCCAGCGATTCCCGCGCTCGAAGTTCACTTGCCTGCGTTCGCCGACCACATCGAACGCGTTCCCGAGTTTGATCATAATCTCTTCTTCGCGAGCGGTGTGGTCGATGACATGCTCACCGATGAACTCGTAGGCGCCGTCTGCTTCATCGAGTTGGTTGACCCGCATGCGACCCGATGGGAGCGGGATCCCGAGCCCGTCGTCTTCGCTGTTGTTGAAACGGACATAGACCTCGACCTTGGAGTTGGAGGCCACCCCCCAGTTCTGATCCATCATTGCGGAGTTGCCGTTCCATTGAGCTTGTGCGGTGCCGTCGTAGAGCATGACCTTCTCAGCGGGCACGCCGGAGACCGGCTCGAAGAGCTCGACCTGCTTGGTGGATCGATCGGGGATCGTGGTTGGTCGGCCGAGGGTGTAGAGGTGGTACTCGAAGAACGCTTTTTCTTCGAATCCTTTGGCTTGGCCACTCCAAGCACCATCAGCAGCAACCATCATCTCTCTTCGAGAATACTGATTCTGAGGCTGCGCCCGCTGCACATCGCCCGCGATCAGTTTGAGTTTCGCGTCCTCGTAGGTCCCCCCAGACTGATTCAGAATAGAAACCCACGCGCCGATGTCGATCGTCCCACTGTTCGCGTCGTCTCCCTCGGCCCAGACGAGGTTGTAATCCGCCCACCAGGTGATGCCGGTGGTTTGGTAGGAGATCCTCGTATCGTGCTCACCGCCGTTCGCGGAATCGACCTTCCACATCAGTGTTGGCTTGGTCACGAGCGATTCATCGAGCGTCGGGAAGACCACGCCCCCGAATCCTTGCTGGTACTGCACGCGTCCGTCGTCACCTTGCAGGAGCATCCCGCCGCCGGCGGTGGACATGAGGGTCATTTCTTGTCCGCCGAAGATGATCTTCTGGTCGATGTAACGCTCAAGCATCCGATCCATCGAGAGCAGATCGAAGCGGTAATCTTGCTCGAGCACCGCTGTGCCTTCTGGGTCGGTGAGCGAGGTAAAGCGGACCGTCGTCGGATCCAGCAAGGCCGCGACATCGGTAAATCGCAGCTCGCTCAATCCCTGTTCAATCTCGAGCGTCCGATCCTGACGGATCACGGCGTATCCGGGGATCTGATTGTATCGGTTGTAGCCGTAGCTCTGGGATTGACCCGGGACGGGTCGGTACCACTCCGCCGGGATCGCGCCGGGTGTTGCGGTGGAGTAGATCGTCAGCGCGGTGTCGTCCGCGAGTGCCGCGGGGAGCATCGAAGCGATCGAGAGCATCGCAACGCAGGTGATCGAACGAGGATACATGGAATGCTTGGAATAGATGGTCATGTTCTGCCTTTCGTTGTGCTTCTTGAATCATACCCGATCGCGGATCAGTCCTCGCTCTTTGCGGGCTTGCCGTGCTTCTTCGATTCTTTGGAAGATTCACCAGCACGCTCAAAGCGCAGACCGATGCTCGCGCCCTGTTTCTGGAGCGTTCTGAGGACCTGCTGATCGAATCCGTCTGCAGGACCCTCTGCGAGCGCTTTCTCTTGGTACGACTTTCGGAGTTCGGTCAGTTCGAGCAATCGTGCATTGATCGCGTCGCGTCGGGCTTTGTTTTCTTTGAGCAGTTTCTCGATCTCTTCCTTGGACTTTGTTTGGAGCGGAGCCGGGAGTTCTTCTTTGCTCAGATCATCGAGCTGAATGCTTCCGCTGAATACGCTCTCAACGAGTTCCTGCTCGCCAAGCATGTTTGCGGCTCCGGCACTCGTCTGGTTGTACGCGGCACGATCAGCAGCGGCTTCGAGCGAAGACGATGACGAAATCCTGGATGCACGCAAACGCTTGGAAGCCGCGTCTGCTTTGTCGTGCTGTGATCCGTAAGTGTACATCAGCGACGCGTACTCCTGATCGAGCTCGCGCATCTCGCTGTCATACGGCGTCGTGATCCGCTGAACACCCGAATCCTGCGCGATCATCGCATACGCGCCGTTGGTGAGGTTCGCGATCTTGGTCCAGTGCTTCTTGGTTCCACTCATCTTCCCGCACTGGATCGTGTTGATCATGATCCCGCGCTCGTTCGCGAGCTTGCAGGTCGCTTGGTACTTCACATCGTCCTGGTAATCCATGTGCGGCTCCGCATCCCCGACGAGGAACACGATCTTGAGCGTTGAAGGATCATCCGACCACTCGAATCGCTCCACAGCTTCAAACAGCGCTTGGTTGACGCTCTCAGGTCCATCTCCACCTCCCGCGGCTTCGAAGCCCATGAGCTTCTCATACACGGCATCGATCTCATCAGTCAACTCGGTCCGCGTGGTGATGTACTGATCTCCCCGATCGCGATACC
>JAEPQP010000024.1 GCA_017640485.1 Phycisphaerales bacterium
GTGCGGAGGGTGCAGGCGTCGGGGGTGGATGAGGTTGAGGTGAGCTCGTTTGTGTCTCCGAAGTGGATCCCGCAGCTTGGGGATGCGGCGGAGGTGTTCGGGATGCTTGCGGGGGAGAAGCGGGACGGGGTTGTGTATTCGGCGCTGGTTCCCAACATGCGGGGGTTTGAGGGGGCGGTTGCGGTGAATGATGCGGCGCGGCAATCGAACGGGGTGGAGCGGTTGATTGATAAGGTGTCGGTCTTTGCGGCGGCGTCCGAAGGGTTTTCGCTGAAGAACACGAACGCGACGATCGAGGAGACGATGGAGCGGTTTACGCCGATTATCCCAGCGGCTCACGAGCGGGGGATGATGGTGCGGGGGTATGTGTCGTGTGTTGTGAAGTGTCCGTTTGATGGGGACGTACCTGCGTCACAGGTCGGGGATGTGGTGACGCGATTGTTGGAACTCGGGGTGGATGAGATTGATCTTGGGGACACGATCGGGGCGGGGACGCCTGACACGATTGAGCAGGTGTTGATTGAGGTGATGGATCGTTTGGATGGGCGGGCGGTGAATGATTTTGGTGAGCCGACGCTGACCTTGCATTTGCATGATACTTATTCGAACGCTGCCGCGTGCGTCGAAAGGGCGCTCGAAATTGGGGTGCGATCGTTTGATTCTTCGGCTGGGGGATTGGGGGGCTGCCCGTATGCGTCGACGGAGACTACACGGGCGCCGGGGAATGTTTCGACTTTGGTGTTGATGGATGCGGTTGAATCGGCGGGGATGGGGACGAATGTTGATCGGGGTGCGATGGTTGAGGCATCGAGTTATGCGTCGGGGTTGCTGGCATGATTGAAGTGAAGACTGAAGATTCGGTGACGGTGATTTCGCTTGATCGTGGGGAGAAGCGGAACGCGATGCTGCCTGGGATGTTGACCGAGTTTGAGTCGGCGGTTCGGGGGATTGGTGAGGACTCCAAGGCGGTGGTCGTTAATGGAAAGGGGAAGGTGTTTTGTGCGGGGTTTGATCTCAAGGCGTGCGCGGCTGATGAATCGGGGGACACGATGCGGGCGTTGTTGACGGGATTGTCGAAGTGCATTGTTGCGATGCGGGAGTGCAGCGTTCCGGTGGTGATGGGTGTGCATGGGTGCGCGATTGCTGGGGGGTGTGCGATGCTTGGGGGAGCGGATGTCGTGGTGTGTGAGCGCGGGGCGAAGCTTGGGTATCCGGTGGTGAAGATTGGGGTGTCGCCTGCGGTTTCGGCGGCGTTTTTGATGTCGGCTGTTCCGCATGGTGCGGGGCGGGCGTTGATGCTTGATCCGGGGTTGATTGATGGATCACGCGCGTTTGAGCTTGGGTTGGTGCATGAGGTTGTGGAGGATGCGGGGGCGGTTGATTCTCGGGTGATGGAGTTGGCGGGGTCGCTTGCGGCCAAGCCTGGGGTTGGGGTTCGGGAGACGAAGCGGCTGGTGAATGCGATCACGAAGGGGACGAGTGATCTTGGGGGGGATGGCTTAGAGGCTTCGCTTTCGCGGGTGGGGAGTGATGAGGAGCGGGCGATGTTGGGGGCGGTTTGGGGATCATGATCGCGTTACAACCGAGAACGGCGTATCAGCAAAACCCATTATCGAAGGGCATTTGATATGCTGAAGTATTTTTATCTTGAGATGCTTGTAAAAAAGCTTTCCGTTAATCACCCATTTGGAGATGATTGTTACAGAGCATATTTGGAGCTGTTTGTGCCTGCGGAAAACATAGAAGAAGCAGCAGACAAAGCAACAGACTACTTGTTCGAGTATTGCATGGATTCAGGAGTTATTAAAGATTGCTATGAGCCACTTGATGGCGAAATTGAGCAAATTTTCGAATCAAACTCGAGAGAATTTATTGATCCTAGTGAGAATGAAATCGTAATCGCAAAAACTGTTTTGTACACGAAACCTTGGTATAGAAAATTTGTTTAGTCTCTGAATAGCTTTTTGGGAAGAGGCTGGGTGCCCCAACACGGCCTCTTGGGTGCAGTTGGGACAGCTGGATGGTTGTCGACAAGACCTCACTGCGCCCAAGACGGCGCAGTGAGGTCACCCGCACACCTCTGGGTGCCGTGGAGGAGTCGAAGACGACATCTCCACGGCACCCAGAGGGGGAGGGCTTGGATAGGATGGGGGTATGAGTGAACTTGCACAACTTTCGATTGATGGACGGATTGCGACGCTGGTGATGAATCGGGCGGAGGCGCATAACTCGATGTCGCTGGAGATGCTTGAGGTGATGCACAGCCGGGTGGATTCGCTTGCTGACTCAGACTGTTCTGTGCTGGTGATTACGGGGGCGGGGCGGTCGTTTTGTGCTGGGATGGATCTGAAAGCGGTGCTGGTTGAGCTTTCGGGGGACGAGACGCTTGGGAAGAAGTTGTTGACGAGTTTGGCAAAGTTGACGCTGAAGATTCGGGGATTGGGGATGGTGACGGTGGCGTCGGTGAATGGGGCGGCGATTGGGGGTGGGTGTGGTTTGAGTTGTGTGTGTGATGTGACGGTTTCGCATGCGGACTCGAAGATGGGGTTTCCGGAGGTGGATCTTGGGTTGTGTCCGGCCGTGATTGCGCCGTGGGTGGTTGCGAAGATGGGGGCGGGGCGCGCTCGTGCGGCGATGCTCAAGGGGGGGATCATGTCCGGGGCGGAGGCGGCGGCGATCGGGCTCGTGGATCATCTTGCGGATGATCGGGATGGGCTTGCGGCGTTGACTGCTGAGGTTGCGGAGCGTTTGGCGAGTGGTGGTCCCAAAGCGCTGGCGACGACGAAGGGGCTCTTGAATCAGATTGATGGGACGATGGAATCGGAGATGGTGATGAAGGGGGCGGAGCTGAGCGCGAGTGTGCTGGCGACTCCTGAGGCGCAGGCGGCTTTGAAGGCGCGGATGAAGCCTGCGAAAGGTTGATTCTGTGTGATTAGGGGGGTTTGGGGGTGTGTTTGGTGGGTAAATGGGGATGGGTTGCATATGATGGATGACCGATGGAGCTGCGGATCCAGGCGGTGATTGTGGTGTGAATCATGATCTCTGAACTCCGCAAGAGTGAGACATCCCTGTGGTTCAAGATTTACTGCCGGTTGAGCTGAGCACGAACGCTGATGGTGCCGTGATTGCGGTGCTAACTTTGGATCAGCCCGGCCGTCCGGTGGTGGTGATTGATGAGTCGTTGCTGCGTCGATTGCACGCGACGCTGGGGACGCTGCCTCAGGATTTGGGTGGGTTTGTGCTTGCTTCTTCTGCGGAGCGCGCGTTTGTGGCGGGTGCGGATCTGAAGTCCATCATGGCGATGGATGATCAGGCGCTTCATCGCTACTTGGAGTACGGCGCGAAGGTCTTTGAGCAGATTGCATCGCTTCCCTGCCCCACTGCTGCGGCGATTCATTCGGTGGTGCTTGGGGGAGGGCTTGAACTGGCGATGCACTGTGACGGATTGGTGGGGCTCGTGGATCCGAATACGAAGCCGTATCTGGTGGGGCTTCCTGAGGCGGGGTTGAAGATCTGTCCGGGTTGGGGCGGGACGAACTTGCTCCCGGCACGGATTGACCCGGTCGACGCGATCACGATGACGGCGAACGGACGCGCGATGAAGTCGGATCAGGCGGATGAGCTGGGGCTGTTTGATGTCACGGTGACTTCGCGGGATGAGCTTATCGGAGCGGCGAAGGCGTGGGTTGGGGCGCAGGAGAAGCCGGTTCGCGGCGAGCATCCAAGTCGGTGCATCTCGGCGGGGGATTTGGACGAAATGAAGGATGCTTTGAAGGTGGCTCGTGAACAGCTCGAATCGGCTCCGCATGTGGATGCGGTGCTTGATGCCGTGGGCTATGGGATTGAATCTGGGTGGTCGGTGGCGCTGCAGTGTGAGCGTGATCGGTTGGTTGCATTGAGACATACAGAACCTGCTCAGGATGCGATCAACGCGTTCTTCAATAAGGGCAAGTAAGGGATACATAAACGCGGCGAGCATGAAAGCTGCTCTTTGCGATTTCTAGGAGTACGAACGATGGCTGATGTGAAGAAAGCGGATCTCAAGAACATGAAGGGCGTCTCGGAGCGTGATCAGAAGATGATCGCGGATGCGGAGACCTTGCTGGGTCCTGAGCCGAGCGAGATGGGGGCCGTGAAGAACTACTTCTGGGGTCAACTGCGAGAGGACTTGCTGTATCCGTACCCGGAGCTTGCGAAGGTTTCTCCTGAGGAGGTCGCGGAGTGCGATGCGCTTGTTGCTGAGTTGAAGGAATACCTGAAGAACGAGCATCCGGCTGTGGAGATTGATCAAGAGCAGTACATTCCTGAGTGGGTGATCAAGCGACTGTTTGATATGGGTGTGCTCGGAATGACCATCCCGAAGTCGCACGGCGGTCTTGGGATGGGGATCACTTCGTACAACCGTGTGCTTGAAACACTGGGGACTCGGTGTGGCTCGACGGCGGTGATGGTTTCAGCGCACCAGTCCATCGGCTGCAAGGCGGTCATGCTCTACGGGACGGACGAGCAGAAGGAGCGGTGGCTTCCGAAGCTTGCTCGCGAGTGGCTGAGCGCGTTCTGTCTTTCTGAGCCTCAGGTTGGCTGTGATGCGGGTGGTCAGGAAACGACGATCGAAGTCTCGGACGATGGCGAGCATTACATTGTCAACGGCGAGAAGAAATGGGCGACTTCGGGTGCGATCTCGGGCTTGTTCACGGTGATGGGCAAGCAGGTGATCGATGGCAAGGAGCGGGTCACTGCGGTGGTCTGTAATCCGGACATGGAGGGGATCGAGATCTTCTCGAAGAACCGCTCCAAGATGTGTATCCGGGGGACCTGGCAAGCGCGGATCAAGTTCAACAATGTGAAGGTTCCCAAGGCGAACCTGCTGCACAAGGAAGGCAAGGGGCTGAATGTCGCGCTGACCTGTCTGAACTATGGTCGCTGTACGCTTTCAGCAGGGATGCTTGGCGGCGCGAAGACGGCGATGGACCAATCGATCAAGTGGTCGCAGACGCGCTACCAGTTCAATCGTCCAATCGCGGACTTTGAGCTTGTGCAGAAGAAGATTGCGTATATGTCCGCGCTGTGCTACGCGATGGACTCGGTGCTGTACATGACGACTGGGATGCTGGATCGTCACGACGAGGACATCATGCTCGAGACGGCTATCTGTAAGGTCTTCTGCTCGGAGATGGGCTGGCGTACGGTTGACAACGCGGTCCAGATCATGGGCGGCGAGGGCACGATGACCGAGAACGAACTCGAGCGGATCTTCCGCGATTCGCGCATCAACACCATCGTTGAAGGCGCGAACGAGGTCATGCAATCGTTTATCTTCGCGTACGGCGGCAAGCAGCTCGCGGAGAAGATGCTCGGGATCAAGGAGATGGCGGACAACAAGAAGTTCACGCCGACAATGATCAAGGCGGCGCTTCCGCTGGGTCGTGAGGTCTTCCTCGGGATCCGCAACAAGGCGCCGCAGATCAACAAGCTGCACCCTTCGCTCGCTCCGTACGGGCAGCGGGTGTGCCGATTGATCTCGGAGTTGACCTACCAGTTTAAGATTATCTCCAAGAAGAAGGATGCGGCGATTGTCACGGCACAAGCGACACAGGCGCGCTTGGCGGACGCGGCGATGTACATCCACGCGTGGAACTGTACTTTGTCGCGTCTTGATATGGATATCCGCAACGGTGAATCGGGCACGGAGTTTGAACGCAACAAGCTCTCGGCGATCCACTTCTTTGATGTCGCGGAACTCGCGATCCATCAGGCGTTCCGCGAACTGCACGAGAACGCGGACGACACCATGCTCGCGGCCGCGAAGGCGGCGCTGGCACACTCGAGCACGCTGGACAACAAGCTGTTTGCGATTCCGGAGAGCTCGCCGAGCGATAAGGGTACTGGTCGCGAGCTTCCTGTGGAGCACATCAAGCAGTTCCCCGGCACAAGTGGCGCGATCCACGGCGGGACTGGTCGCGAGCAGATGAGCGAGACGATTGAGCAGCTCAACTAAGATCGCAGATTGAAATAGAGCTTGGGTTGATTCGTAGAGCGCTGGGAACACTCCCGGCGCTTTTTTCGTAGACTCCTTGAGTTAGGGGACATCCGATGACAAAGAGATTCATACATGTTGCGGCGCTAGTGTGTTCGATTCTCGCGGTGACGGCTCATGCGTGTTTGTGGGATCGCGATACGCTCGCGACGGAGGCGCGGGGGCTCCCTGGGATTACGGAGATCATCACTGGGCGGTTTGATCGGTTCCCGCCTTTATTTTATGAGATGAGGCTTGAGCGGGTGACTGGGGAACTTGCGGATGATCCAGACAATCTTGATCTGTATGACGATGCGGGGGTCGCGTGCGATCGGCTTGGTCTGAGCGATGAAGCGATTGGGTGGATGGAGCGGAAGCTGGTCGTAATGGATCGGCTGGAAGCAAAAGGGATTGATGTCTCAGAACATCGGTATCGGTATCTGGCGAATCTTGGCACTTTTTATGTGCATCGCTGGCTTAAAAACGGTGCGTCTCGGGAGGACATGGCGGATGTTGAGCGGTCGCGAGACTTGATCGCGGCGGCGATTGAGTTGAATCCGGAGGCGCACTTTGGGCGGGAGCGATATCAGTTGTTGGCGATTAAGTCATTGCTTCTATCGGATTCGGAACGATCGGAAATGACATCATTTCTTGGTGTTATCAGTCCCAAAGCTAGACAGCTTTCAAACTATCCTGACGGGACTCTTCTCGAATTAGGGTATGCTGATGCAGCAGAGGGGATCTCAGGACTGATCCAACTTGGTTCCGCTTGGCAGAGTATAGAAGTGTATCGAGCGTTGGAGTACGCGCTCGCTTCCGAAGGGCATGGAGTACTCAGTATGCTTGCTCATCTTCGAGTTCACGAACTTACTGAAATCCAATACAGATTGGACCCATCTGCACCAAAGCCGGTTGAACTTCAAGATTGTGAGTTCCCAGATATTGTTTCGAGGTATGATGCTGCAAGTCTGCATGATGAGTTCTACATTGATGCTCGGACTGAGGCTGATGCTTGGACACATGACCGAAACAACTACCTGACCGCTCGATTGCTGGATGGGCGACATCCTGACACTGATCCGAAATTTTGGAGTAACTGGAAAGAGACTTCATCGCCTCCAAAATTGCCTGACTCCTCTATTTGGCCAGTGATTTTCATTGGGTTGGGCGTGATCATTGTCTTTGCTCTTGTTGTAGCCACTTTCGTGGTTGTAGTGCTCAAAATCATTCAATTTACGCGCAATGCACTCTCGGCTTGACTCGGCATAGGCCAAGACCGCGGCAAAGTTCTTTCCTATACTGTGAGGCCCACTTGGAGCCGGGATTTGGATGCCCGCCGCTTGTAATCGACGGAGGCGCGGTTGTTCCCGAGTTGCCCGTCTTTTAGTCCTTTGGGTAGGAGAACTTATGCCACACCATACTGTGTATGAAGCAAAGATTGAGCACCTTCAGATCCTTGATGAGGATGGGAAGCTGGATAAGAAGCTCGCGAAGGACACGCTGAGTGATGACCAGGTTGTGTATCTGTATGAGCAGATGCGTGTGTGCCGGGAGCTCGATGAGATCGCGTTTAAGCTGCAGCGTTCGGGGCGGATGGGGACCTATCCGCAGAACAAGGGGCAGGAGGCGAACGCGGTTGGTTCGGCGTTGGCGATGGTCAAGGGGAATGATTGGGTGGTGCCTTCGTATCGCGAGAATGCGGCGTTGTTCATGCATGGCATGCCGATGCATTATGTGATCCAGTACTGGATGGGTGACGAGCGTGGATCGAAGTTCCCGGAGGGTGTGAATATCACGCCTTTGTCGGTTCCGATCGGGACGCACATGCTTCATGCGACGGGGATCGCGTGGGCGATGAAGCAGCGGAAGCAGACGGACAACGCGGTGATTACCTACTTTGGTGATGGCGCGACTTCGGAGGGTGACTTCCACAACGCGATGAACTTCGCGTCGGTGATGCAGGTCCCGACGATTTTCTACTGTCAGAACAACTCGTGGGCGATCTCGCTGCCTCGCGAGCAGCAGATGAACTCGCAGACGGTTGCTCAGAAGGCGTTGGCGTATGACATGCCAACCATTCAGGTGGACGGGAACGACATCTTCGCCGTGTACAAGGCGACCGCGGATGCACGCAAGCGTGCGATCGAGGGTGGTGGTCCTTCGTTTATCGAGGGCGTGACCTACCGGCTCGCGGATCACACGACGGCGGATGATGCTCGTCGGTACCGCGATCAAGCGGAGCTCGATGCTTGGCTGGATAAGGACCCGTTGATCCGGACCCGCAAGTACATGGAGTCGGTCGGGATCTGGGACGACGCGAAGCAGGAAGATCTTGAGAACCGCGCCAAGACGATCGTGAAAGAGGTTGTCGATGCGGCGATTTCTGTTTCGACTCCGGAAGCGAGCGAGTTCTTTGACGACATGTACGCGGACCTCCCTGAGGATCTCCAGCGTCAGCGTGACACGATGCGGACGAGTTCGATCGGTCGGAATCCTGAGCAGATCGGCTTGAAGGCGCAGACGGCTGAGGTGCAGGGATGATGGTGAAGATTGTCGATGTCAAGGGGAAGGAGCGGTATGTGAATGCCGCGTATATCCGGTCGGTGACTCCGAAGGGGACCGACAAGGCGGACATCGACTTTGGACATTGGAGCGGGGCGGTCCGTGTGGATCAGCCCGCGGAACAGGTGGCTGAGGTGGTCAATGCTTCGCTTCCGAGTTCGTTTGATGAGTACCTTGCGGCGGTTGACCAGCAGGGCGATGGGAACAACGGCGCGAATGTCGTCACGACGATCGCGATGATTGGATAATGGAGCGTATTGATGGCTGAGCAAACACTAGTCGGGGCGATTACTTCGACACTGGACCAAGCACTCGCGGCTGATCCGGACATCATCCTTCTTGGTGAGGACATCGGACTCAACGGCGGTGTGTTCCGCGCGACCGATGGGCTGCAGGCAAAGCACGGCAAGGACCGTGTGGTTGATACGCCGCTTGATGAATCGGGGATCATGGGGACAGCGATCGGGCTCGCGATCGCGGGGATGAAGTCGATCCCGGAGATCCAGTTTGAGGGGTTCCTCGGGCCAGCGTACGACCAGCTCGTGAATCACGGCGGACGCATGCGTACGCGGACTCGTAGTGCCGTGACTGTTCCGATGACGGTGCGTGTTCCTGTCGGGGGCGGGATTCACGCTCCGGAACTGCACTCGGATTCACCTGAAGCAATCTACACGCACTCTCCTGGGATCAAGGTGTTGATGCCTTGTACTCCTTACGATGCGAAGGGGCTGCTGAACAGCGCGATCAAGGATCCTGATCCGGTGATCTTCTTTGAGCCCAAGCGTGTGTACAGAACTTTCAAAGAAGAAGTTCCGGATGAGTACTACGAGATCCCGATCGGGAAAGCGAAGACGGTGGTCGAGGGCGATGACCTGACGATCGTGACCTGGGGTGCTCCGGTGTTCCAGTGTCTGGAAGCGATCGACAACTGTCCTGAGGATGTGTCGGTGGAGCTGATTGACCTGCGTTCCATCTACCCGTTTGATATGGACACGATCGCTGAGTCGGTGCAGCGGACCGGTCGGTGCGTGATCGTGCACGAGGCGCCGCTGACCTGCGGCATGGGCGCTGAGATCGCGGCAAGGATCATGGAAGAGTGCTTCTTGCATCTGGAGGCGCCGGTCCAGCGCGTGACCGGGTTTGATACGATCATGCCGTATTACAAGCTGGAGAATGAGTATCTGCCCGAGGCACCACGGATCCTGAAGGGGATCACGGAGTGCTTGGCGTACTGATCTGCTGATCGCGATTGATGACTGATTGAATACATGACCCCCACTGCCCACCTGTTGATTGGGTGCAGCGAAGAGGACTGAACATATGGCTGGCAAAGTTTCATCTGACCCGAACATCTTTATTCTCCCTGACCTTGGTGAGGGGCTCGAGGAGGCGGAGCTTATTAAGTGGGTCGTCAAGGAAGGCGACACGGTTGCTGAGCTTGAGGTGATCGCAGAGATGGAGACAGACAAGGCGCTTGTTGAGGTACCTTCTCCTCGTGCAGGGACGATCAAGACTTTGCATGGGTCCGATGGTGACACGATCAAGGTTGGGGCGCCGTTTGTGACTTATGAAGGCGGGCCTGATGATACTCCTGCGACGGCCCCTGCTGCTCCGGCTGCGGGTTCGAGTGATGACGATGATCGTCCTGAGGACCAGGGGTCGGTGGTCGGGCAGATGTCTGAGCACACGCCTGGGATGGGATCTTCGGATGGGAAGGCGCTCGCGTCACCTGCCGTGCGCCGGATTGCTCGTGATGCGGGGATTGATATCAATACCGTTGCGGGGACGGGCATCGGTGGGCGCGTCACGAAGAAGGACATCGAGTATGCGAAAGCGAACGGCGGTTCGGCTCCGGCTGCTCCGGCGGCATCGGCTGCACCTTCACCTGCTCCAGCAGCACCTGCACCGGCAGCAGCTCCGGCTCGTCCTGCTGAGATCCGTCGTCCGTTGAATATTCCGACAACTCAGATCCCGGCGGCGCACGCTCCTCAGAACATGCCTGCGGCTCAGTATCCTCAGCAGGGATATCCGCAGCAGGGGTATGGGTATGCTCCTCAACCGATGTATCCGTATCCGGCACCGATGCCGTATGGGTACGCACCTCCCCCACCACCTCCTGGGTATTACCCGCAGCCGTACGCGGCTCCGTATCCACCGATGGCGGGTGGCGCCGGTGTGCAAGCGGCTCCGGGGTATCAGGGTCCAACAGCGTATCGTCCGATCCCGGATCCGGCGCAGCAGGGGATAGTCCAACAGGGTCACGCGGAGGCGCGCATTCCCTTCAAGGGGATCCGCCGGACGATTGCGAACCGGTTGCGTCATGCTGTGGACACAGCCGTACACTTCACGGTTGTGGATGAGGCGGATGTGACTGCGTTGGATTCGCTTCGCAAGGATGTCGGCGCTCAGACGGGCGTGAAGCTTTCGTTCTTGCCGTTTATTTGTGCGGCTGTTTCGCGTTCGCTCGCGGGACGCTTCGGCGCGATGAACGCGATCGTGGATGATGAGTCGCAAGAGATTGTTCAGTACGGCGGGGTCCATCTCGGGATCGCGACGGACACGGACAACGGGCTGATGGTCCCGGTGATGCGTGATGCGGATCGGATGAATGTTGTTGAGCTGGCTCAGGGGATCTCGCAGATCGCTTCGAGTGCTCGTGATCGTTCGATCCCTCGTGAGCAGTTGATGGGATCGACCTTCACGATCAGTAATGTTGGTTCGCACGCTGGGAAGTTTGCGACGCCGGTCATCAACTACCCTGAGGTTGCGATTCTTGCGGTCGGCAAGGCGTACGACGGCCCTGTGGTTCAGAACGGCGAGCTGATGGTCGGCAAGGTGCTTCCATTGAGTTTGGCGTGCGATCACCGGGTTGTGGACGGTGCGACGGCGGCTCTGGCGCTTGCGGAGATTGTGGAATCGCTGCAGAATCCAGAATCGCTGCTCTAAGCCGGTGATTTGCCCCAATTCGAACTGTTGATCAGTTTCAAGTATTCTTTGTAGTTTTTTGCCTCGCGTATAGGACGTTGTGGTGGTAATCTATATGACGATTGCATTCACGTCACGAATGCTTTGTTGTATTAATGTTTCATATGGAGGTTATGATGAACAAGTTGATTGCTGGTATTGCTGTGATCGGGATTGCCGGGCTCGCGCATGCCGAGCCGACTGCGTATTTGCCGACCTCCCCGTTCTTTGATGAGGTTGATCCGTCACTTCCTTCACTTGAGCTTGCGTACAACCTGAAGTACTTTGGTCCTGGATCGGGTCGTTATGACTTTGCGCCGGCGATTCTCGAAGAAGACGCGGTCTGGCAGGATGATGTGCCGCCGAGCACTTATTGGGTCGAGGCATCAACGGATGGTTCATCGACTGGGCCTTACAAGATGGTGACCGGCGATGTCATCGATGGCTCGCTCAGCGACTGGGTGCACCCGATCCGTGACTTTGATTGCTGCGGGGGAGTTCTTCCGTTCACGACTTCGGATCGCAATGGTGGTGACTTCGGATGCTGGTCTCCTTGCGACGGGACGGAAGTTTTGTATCTGCCTAATGATGAGCTTCGGTACATGCCGTTCAGGTATCAGGATGTTGGGGGTGGCGACTGGTACTACGGCTATGTCGCGATGAGAGCAACAGCACTCGAAGTAGAGGGTTGCACGAACCCCTGCAGCGGGAATCCAACCGAACTGGCAACTCAGGTCGTTTCGCAATCCGGCAGTTACGGCGTGATAGTCGGATTCGCGTTGGAGTCCGAACCGAATACGCCGATCATTGCTGGCGCGGGGCGCTGTCCTGCAGATCTGACCAATGATTTCACGGTAGATTTCTTTGACATCTCGGCGTTCCTTGGTCTGTATACGGATGGGAACCTTGACGCTGACATGGATGGGAGCGGAACACTCGATTTCTTTGATATTTCGGAGTACATCACCCGATACGGCGATGGTTGCTTGTTCTAAGCCTCTGGGATCCCGGTTTTTAGCACGATCGATGATTTTTTCAAAGTGCTCGACTTGGGGTCGATACGGGTCCTACACTACCGACCCGCGAATATGAGCGGATACGAAGGATTTGCACCATGAAAGACGATACGCACCCAACTTACTACCCTTCCTGCAAGGTTTACTACAATGGCGAGGTCGTGATGACGGTCGGCGCGACGGTTCCTGAGCTGAAGGTCGACGTTTGGTCGGGTTCGCACCCATTCTTTACTGGCAAAGCGACCTTTGTGGACGCCGCGGGACGCGTTGAGAAGTTCCAGAAGAAGTTCTCAGGCAACTACTTCAAGAACAAGAAGTAATCGATCTGACAGGTTTTCCTTCTCCTGCGGACTCAGATATCCAGAATTTTCGATTCACCCCTCAGCATTCGCTTTGGGGTGTTTTTTTGGTCCGATTCGCTGATTTCCCGTTCGGATGGACTGAATTCGTGGATCAGGGACGCAGAAATCTGCGAATATATGAGGTCTTTACAGAGTCGGCGGTTGTGTTGCATCGCTGGTTTTGGCCGTGTGAGGGTCTCTCGTACGGATGATCAGTTCTCGGATGCCTTTGTGCATTTGTTGTTGTGTTCGGTCCCCTGCGTTCTGAGTAGGGGCTTGTCGTGGATCTTTCCTGGGACTCACTTGGGACAAGGTCACTCACTCTCTTGGAGAGAAGGAACCTCTATGAAAAATCGAAACTTGTTTGTGACGATGACTACATTGCTCGCTGGGACATCCGGGCTTGCGGTCGGTGCTGACGGCGTGTGTGATCACGCGGAGCATGCTGTGGTCCCAGTCGCGATTGCATCGGCTGAGATGATTGATGAACTGGCGATCGAGGAACTCGCTCGCACGATGATCCACAGCTTGTCGTACGACGAGCAGAAGGCGATTGTCGAGGGCGATGGACTGGGAGCAGATGCTCTTGATCTTTCGCACTTTAGCTTTGAATCCAATCGTCGGATCGAGCACAACTACGATCCGGACATCACGCCGAGTGAGTACCGGGATCTGGTGGTGACCCCGGAGATCGAAGCGAAGATGACCGAGGGTCAACGGAGAATGGTGGATGCGATTGTTGAAACGCTGGAGTCTGGCAAGCAGCCTCCGGCGTTGTGCTTTGATCCGAGCATCGATCGCGAGGTCGCGTTTGCGATCAACCAGATGATCGAGTTCCGCTTTACGGTTCTCTTCCAGCAGACTTCGCGCTGGACACGGACCGCGACCGATGGGTCGGGTCTTGTGCAGGGCGATCCGACCACACTGACCTACTCGTTTGTTCCCGATGGAACCTTTGTCCCGAACCTCGGGATCGGTCTTGGTTCGGGCAACTCCGCGTTGTTCGCGTGGCTCAACGGCATTTACGGCTCGCAAGCGAACTGGCAACCGCTCTTTACCTCGGTGTTCGATCGCTGGGAAGAACTGACCGGACTCTCGTATGTGTACGAACCAAATGATGATGGGTCGAACACGAACAGCGGAATCGGTGTGCTGGGTGTTCGTGGTGATGTTCGCATCGCGGCGTACGACTTCCAGAACGACGGGAACGGCGGCGTGCTTGCGTACAACAACTTCCCGCAGGACGGCGACATGGTGTTCGATGCGTTCGACACCTTCTACAACAACACCGGCTCAAACTCGCTGCGTTTCCGGAATGTGATTTCTCACGAGCACGGTCACGGGCTCGGGATGCTCCACGTGTGTCCTGCGAACCAGACGAAGCTGATGGAGCCATTCATCTCCACAGCGTACAACGGTCCACAGCTGGATGACATTCTCAACGGGCATCGTCACTACGGTGATCGGTTTGAGCCAAACAACAGTCCTGCACAGACGACTGACCTTGGCAACTTTGATGCTTCGCAGGTCCAGTCGTTGCTGAACCTGAGTGTTGATGACAACTCAGATGATGATTATTTTGAGATCAATCTGACCGAGCCTGCACGGATCACCATGTCCGTGACTCCAGACGCAGACGAGTACCAGCAGGGTACACAGACTCAGGCGTGTAACAGCGGGACCAACACTGATTACGATTCGATCCATAACCTCCGGATCTCGATCTTTGCTCCGGGTGATGTGATCAACCCGGCGCTCGTTGCGGACAGCAACGGAACGGGTCAGGACGAGACGCTCATCTATGATGCGGTCTCGGCGGGCACCTACTACATCCGCGTGGATGCTTCGACCTCGACCAACAGTGTTCAGCGGTATCAGGCGTTTATTGTGACCAATGATCTGCCGTTCCTTGGGCCTCTGGTTTCGGCGGCTGAACCGGATGCGGTTGATCCGGGTGTCGAGACTGACTTTGCGGTCACGATTGATCCTCGTGATGACACACTCGTTGGCGGCTCGCTTGAGCTGTTCACTCGTGTCAACGGTGGCTCGTTCACCTCATCGCCGCTGGTTTCGAATGGTGGCGACAACTACACCGCGACTCTCCCGGCTGTGAGCTGTGACGATGATCTCGAGTTCTACATCTCGATTGAAGGTGACACCGACGGCGTGCAGACACTTCCGGCCGGTGGTGCGAGCGATCCGTTCAGTGCTGTGGTCGGGACCTTTGCGATCAGCTTCGAAGATAACTTTGAGAGCAACACCGGATGGCTCATCAGCGGCGATGTTACGAACCAGAACGCTGGTCTCTGGCAGCGCGGCGTGCCCAACGGCGACGGCTCTCGCGGCGATGCTCCGGAAGACGCGGACGGATCGGGTGCTTGCTACCTGACCGGGAATGGTGGACCTGGCTCGAACACCGATGTTGATGGTGGCTCGACCGTGCTCACTTCCCCGCTGTTTGATGTGTCCGGAAATCCTGAAGCGACGATCTCGTACTACCGCTGGTTCCACAACTCGTTCGGTGACAACGCGAATGTTGAGACCTTCGAGGTTGAGCTGACGGACAACAACGGTGCAAGCTGGACTCAGCTCGAGCTTGTTGCCGGGAACAGCCCTGAATCGAACGGTGGCTGGTTCCAGAAGTCGTTCCGGATTGCTGACTTTGTGTCAACCACCTCGCAGGTCCGTGTGCGGTTTACCGCGAAGGACGACATCGGAGCGGTCATTGAGGCCGCGGTCGATGGAGTGGTTGTTTCGGGTCTGGACTGTGAGGATGTGGTTGATGACTGTCAACCAGACCTCAACGATGACGGCGAACTCGACTTCTTCGACATCTCATCGTTCCTGACCTCGTTCGGGAACGGCGATCCGGTCGCGGACTTCAACAACGATGGCGAGCTCGACTTCTTCGACATCTCCGCGTTCCTCGCGGCGTACTCGGCGGGTTGCCCGTAATCATCTGTTGAAATCTTGAACTCCATCGGGTGCCCCTTCGGGGGCACCTTTTTTCATGGTTTATTTTTTGATGGTTATCGGGTCTGGGTGCTTGCGAAGATGATTCCGGCCGGACTATAATCCGTTTATCCAGAAAAACGGATATTGATTCCGGGGAGACTTTGCGATGCCCAGACAGCCCTTTCTTGAGCGATTTGAACAGCGGGTTTTGGTGTGGGATGGCGCGATGGGCACGCAGATCCATAATCTGGATCTGGATATCGAACAGGATTATCAGGGGTGCGAGAACTGTACGGATATTCTGTCGCTGAGTTGTCCTGAGGAGATCGGTGCGATTCATAGTGGGTATCTGGATGCGGGCGCCGATGTGGTCTCGACGAATACCTTCGGAGCCGCGGCTCATGTGTTGGGGGAGTTTGATCGGGCGGACGATGCTCGTGAGCTGTCGCGGAAAGCGGCGGAGATCGCTCGCTTTGCGGCGGATGCGGGATCGAGTGAGGATCAGCCGAGGTATGTTGCGGGATCGCTTGGGCCTGGGACGAAGCTGATAACGCTCGGACAGATCGGGTTTGATGAACTGCGTGATTCGTACGCGATCGCGGCGATGGGACTGATCGAGGGCGGGGTGGATGTGGTCTTGATCGAGACCTGTCAGGATTTGTTGCAGATTAAGTGCGCGGTCCAGGCGGTGCGGCAGGCTGAGCGGGAGCTTGGGCTCAATGAGGGCGGGGTGCCGATCTTTGTGTCGGTGACCATCGAACAGACGGGAACGATGCTGGTGGGGTCGTCGATTGAAGCGGCGATTGAGGCGCTGCGGCCTCTCCCGATCTCGGGGCTGGGACTGAACTGCGCAACGGGTCCGGTGGAGATGATGAATCACTTGCGGACGCTGGCGCGCCTGTGGGATCGGCCGATCACGGTCATGCCCAACGCGGGACTGCCCGTGCTTGACGCAGGAAAGACGGTGTATCCGCTGGATCCGGAGGGGTTCGTCAAAGCCGTCAAACCAATGCTCGATGAGGGGCTGGTCGATGCGATCGGTGGGTGCTGCGGGACCTCTCCAGCGCACATCGAGAAACTTCGGTCGCTGGTTGATTCACGCGACAAGGTTGCTCGGAATCCAGCGGAGTTTGTGCCGGCGTGTTCGTCGTTGTATTCGTCGGTGGAGTATCGGCAGGACCTGTCGTTCTTGATCATCGGGGAGCGCTGCAACTCATCGGGATCGCGGAAGTTCAAGCGGCTGCTGGAGGAAGAGGACTGGGACGGGATCGTGTCGCTGGCGCGTGAGCAGGTGCGAGACGGGTCGCATGTGTTGGATGTGAATGTCGATGTCGCGGGGAGGGACAACGCTCGCGATATGCACGAGGTTGTATCGCGGATTGTGCAGCAGGTTGATGCGCCGCTGATGCTCGATTCGACCAATCCGAAGGTGATCCTCGCGGGGCTCAAGGCTGCGGCGGGCAAGTGCATTATCAACAGCGCGAACTTTGAAGAGGGTGAAGAGAAGTTCGATGAGCTGTGCGTGATGGCGAAGGACTTCGGTGCGGGGCTCGTGATCGGGACAATCGACGAGGATGTTGAGAACGCGATGGCGCGTACCGCTGAGCGGAAGCTGTCGATCGCTCAGCGGGCGATCGAGCGTGCGGTCAGCGAGCACGGCTTGCTGGTGACGGATCTGTTCATTGATCCGCTGGTGCTTCCGGTGTCCACGGGGATGGACAGCGACCGACGAAGCGCGAGTGAACTCATCGAAGGCACGCGGCGGATCCATGAAGCGTTCCCGGATGTGCAGCTGACCTGCGGGCTCTCGAATGTGTCGTTCGGTCTCAATCCCGCTGCGCGGGTGGTGATCAATGCGGTGCTGCTGCATGAACTGGTGCAGGTGGGGATGACCTCTGCGATTGTGCACGCGTCGAAGATTACGCCTTTGCACAAAATCGATGAGGTCCAGAAAGACGCGGCGATGGCTCTGCTGATGGATCGGCGTGATGAATCGGTTGGGGGGACCGGGCTGCCCGCTGGGATCGATGACCTAACGCATGATCCGCTTTCGCATCTGATCGAGCTTTTTGCGGATGAACAGGTGCAGAGCGATTCAGGGTCGCTCGCGGAACTGACTCTCGAGGAGCGGTTGCAGAAGCACATCATCGACGGCGAGCGTGAAGGGCTCGAGCAATCGATCGATGAGGCGCTCGAAAACTACGCGCCACTCGAGATTATCAACGACCATCTGCTCGAGGGGATGAAAGTGGTCGGCGAGTTGTTCGGTTCGGGGCAGATGCAGCTGCCGTTTGTGCTTCAGAGTGCCGAGCTGATGAAGAAGTCGGTAGCGCAGCTTGAGCCTCACATGGAGAAAGCGGATGTGAGCTCGAAGGGATCCATCGTGCTCGCGACGGTCAAGGGGGATGTGCACGACATCGGGAAGAACCTAGTGGACATTCTGCTGAGCAATAATGGCTTTACAGTGCACAACCTCGGTATCAAACAACCCATCGATGCGATCCTCAAGGCGTTCGATGAAACCAAGGCGGACGCGATCGGGTTGTCCGGCTTGCTGGTCAAGAGCGTGAATGTGATGGAAGAGAACCTTGAGGAGCTCAACAAAGAGGGCATCAAGGTTCCTGTGCTGTTGGGCGGCGCGGCGCTGACGCGGACCTACGCGGAGGGGCACCTGACCGATGTGTACGCGGGGAACCTGCACTACGCGAAGGATGCGTTCGAGGGGCTCGATACGATGAACGCGATTGTTGAGGGGCGGAGTGGGAAACTCCTGGACGCCGCGCGTGAGCGGCAATCGGTACGCAGCGCGACGGTCGCGAAACATCAGGCGAAGATCAAGGAAACCCGATCTGCTTCGACCGCGACTCTTGAGCGGTCGGGTGTCTCGCGGGAGAACGAGGTCCCGACTCCGCCGTTCTGGGGGACCCGGGTGATTGAGGAGATCTCGCTGACTGATATTTTTGCGTACATCAACCCGACGGCGCTCTTTAGCGTGCAGTGGCAGCTCAAGCGCGGGAAGACCGACAAGGCTGAGCACGAGCGGATGCTCGATGAAGTGGCGCGACCCAAATTCGAGGAGCTCAAGCGGGCGTGTCTGAATGAGCCGATCTTGCAACCCAGGGTGGTGTACGGATACTTCCCCTGCAGCAGTGATGGGAACGAGTTGGTTGTCTTTGATCCGGAGGATCATGACCGGGAAGTCAACCGGTTTGCGTTCCCTCGGCAAGCGTCGAACAAGTGTTTGTGCATATCCGATTTCTATCGCGATCTTGATGAATGCAAAGCGCTGGGTCGGCGGGATGTGCTCCCCATGATGTGCGTGACGATGGGCGAGCGGATCAGCGAGCACACACGGGCGTTGTTTGAGGCGAACGAGTATCAGGATTATCTGTATTGGCACGGGCTCGGGGTTGAGGCCGCGGAGGGGCTCGCGGAGATTTGGCACAAACGGATCCGTCAGGAGCTCGGGTTTGGGCACGAGGATTCGAGCGATATTCCGCAGTTGTTCCAGCAGAAGTATCGCGGGTCACGCTACTCGTTCGGATACCCGGCGTGTCCGGACATGAGCAGTCACACCACGATGTGGGAGCTGCTGGATCCGACCCGGATCGGGTGCACCCTGACGGAGAACTACCAGATCGATCCGGAGCAATCGACCTGTGCGATCGTCTCGTTGCATCCTGAGGCACGGTACTTCAACGCGTAATTTTCAGTAATCTGATTGTGCTGTTCGCTGTTTGAGCAGGAGAATCAGGAAGACCGGGCCTCCGATGAGGGCGGTGAGGACTCCGATCGGGATGCGTCCGGCGTCGGTCTGGATAATCCGTGTGACGAGGTCCGCGCCGACGACCATGGTCGCACCAACAATCGCTGATCCGATGAGAAGCGGGAGGTGCTTCGGACCCAGCAGGACGCGGACGATGTGGGGGCAGACGAGGCCTACGAACCCGATGGGTCCCGCAAGGATGATGGAGACGGTTGTCAGGATTCCGGCGCCGAGGAGTTGGGAGAGTCGGGTGCGACCGATGCGGAGTCCGACGCTTTTTGCTTCGTCGATCGGGAGTGCGCCCGCGTCATAAGATCTGGATTGCATGAGTCCGATGATGAAGACCACGAGCATCGCGATGGAAGCGGTGATGAGGTTGGTCTTGGTGAGGTCGTTGCGGAGGTGTCCCATCATCCATCGGCTGGTCCCGAATCCGCGATCGGGCATCTGGGACGCGACGAGCATCGTCGCGGCTCCGAGGATGACGGAGACAATGACCCCGATGAGGATCATGGTGACGGGATCAATGACGCCTCGGCGCTGGGAGAGGGTGTAGACCAGGACCAGGACGATCACGGCTCCCAGCAGAGCCGGGAACGCTGCGGCTGCGGCGCTGAGGATGGTCCCAGTCAGGAAGATGGTGAGGGTGACGGCGAATCCCGCTCCGGCGCTGAGTCCCATGAGGTCTGGAGCCGCGAGCGGATTGCGGAGGAGCGACTGGAGAAGGACTCCAGCGATCGCGAGGGAAGATCCGACGATGGATGCGGCGAAGACCCTGCGCATGCGGAGGGAGTGGCTGAACTCGTCGCTTGCGATCCCCCACTGCTGGATGTTGGAGATGCCTCCGGTGCCGGCCATGAGTCGGAGGGTTGCGATGAGGAGCAATCCGACGAGGAGGGCAATCAAGATGAGGATCTGTCGGCGATTCACTGGGGACGGTATGCGCATGGAGGGTCAAAAGCCGCTAGGCTGTGGGGTCGGCCTTGTTGAGTCGATCATGCAGGACTGAATGGAGAACTGGGACATGAGTGAGCCTCGTGTATTGTGGGAAGCGGAGTTTGAGGGGACGCTGAAGAGTTACTATCTGTGGTCAACCACGGTTGTGCTGTGCTTGACGATTGTGGGGATTCCCTTTGCGATTCTGTATTTCTTGATCGGGAGTGTGCTGGTCGGGAAGCACATCGAGAATCTGGGATGCTCGCTGAGTGAACGGACGCTGGATATCAAGAAGGGCATCCTCAACAAGACGGAATCGACGATCCCGCTCGAGAAGATCACGGATCTGCAGATGTTCCAGGGGCCGATCATGCGGCACTTTGGATTGCACGGGTTCAAGGTCGAGACAGCAGGTCAGTCCTCAGGACCCGGTGGATCGCTGGTCAACATGATCGGGATTGTCGATGCGGTCGCGTTCCGCAAGGCGGTGCTGGAGCAGCGGGATCTGGTCAACAAGGGTGAGCAGAACGCCGGGGGCGTGCAGCCGAGTGCTGGGAACGCCGGGATCTCCGGGGTTGGGTCGGGGGATCAGACGAGCGAGATCCTTGCGGAGATCCGGGATGTGCTGGTGCGGATCGAGTCAAAATTGGATGATTCGGGTGATTCGGATGATTCAAGGGGCTCATGAAAGTGATTTCTGGGACTTGGTCGGTCTATCATTCGGACCTGAAACATCGATCCCCTGAGTGAGGAATACCCCTTGGCTAACACACTGACTTGCCGACTCGTGACTCCTGATCAAGAGCTTCTCAATGAGGAGGTTGTGTACGCATCAGTCCCGCAGCACGACGGGCTGATCGGTTTCCAGACAGGCAGTTCGCCGCTGGTTGCCAAGCTTGGTCTTGGAAAGCTGCGTCTGGACTTTCCGTCCGAGTCTGGTGGTGGTTCACGCTCGTACTTCCTCGAGGGTGGATTCCTCAAGATGGCTCACAACGAGTTGGTGATCCTCGCTGAGCGTGCGATCGCTGCTGAAGAGATCATCGAATCCGAGGCACGCGCCGAGCTTGCAGAGGCGAACGCTCGTGTGATCCCGGATGACGCTCCCAACAAAATGGAAGCGGTCGCGAAACTCACCCGCGAGCGCGAAGCGGCTGCGATCAAAGTGAAGATGGCGCAGACCAGCAAAGCGGTCGGCATCTGAACTTGATCAAACTTCAAACGATATTCGCCCGCTCGAGTGAGCGGGTTTTTCATGCTATCAATCTGGATCAACAACTTCGCTCGGTGGACCCGCGATCGGGAAGTCGATCGCGACGGTCGTGCCTTGGTTTGGATTGGAGGCGAGGTTGATGGTGGCGCCGATATCTCGGATGATCCCTGCGACGACCGCGAGACCCAGCCCGGTCCCTCGGCCGCGGGTTTTGGTGGTGAAGAATGGATCGAAAGCGCGTTCTTGCGTTTCGGCGTCCATCCCGCAGCCATCATCTGTGATCAGCAGCCAGATCCCAGCGGGATGTTCGCGGATGATGACCTGCAGAGTTCCGGACTGGTCGGTGGCGTCTTTGGAGTTGAGGCAGATGTTACTGATGAGCCGTTGGATATCCGTGCTGCGCGCGGCGATGTAGATTGGTTCGTCCGGGATCTGGATATCGAGCGTGAGTATCGGAGTGAGCAACGGCTGGATCATCTTGATCGCTTCTTGGGTGGTTGCGCACAGATCGATGGTATCGAAGATTGGTTGATGATCGACCTGTTCATCACGCGCGAGAATCATCAAAGATTTGGTGAGCGTCTGAGCCCCGTCCGCGGCTTCATCGAGACCATGGATGGCGTCGATGACTGCTTTGTTGGGATCTTTGATTTGCTGGCGCAGCACGCTGTGATAGGCGCGCATCGCGATGGTGAGATTCCCGAAATCATGCGCGACGCCGCCGGCCATGGTGCCGAGGGACTCGATCCGGCTGAGCTTCCGGAGTTGACGCTCATGATCAAGGATGCGATCGAACTGGTCCTTTCTGCTTTCGAGCAGCGCCGCGATGAAGAGCACGCAGAGGGTGACGGGCACGAGGAATCCTTGGACCGCGATGACATTGGATGCCGCGGAACGACCCGCGGACTCGAAGGGGCTTGTGTGGTTGACGAGCGCCGCGAGGACGACGATGGTGAGGATGAGTGTGGACATGGACATCACCACTGCTCCGAAGCGTGCGACGATCCATGCGTAGATCGGGAGCATCAGGACGAGCTCGTAGTGTTTGAAGATCCCGATCGGGATCAGGTCTGAGAACAGGACCGCAGAGACGATCAGGAAGACAAACAAGACGACGAATGCTTCGACTGTGCGATCCTCGAGGTTCACGATCGTTTTCCAGCTCGAAGCGATCATGATGAATGGTGTCGCGAATGTCAGCAGGCCGGTGACATCGGAGTACCACCACTGCTGCCAAGCGGCTTGGAAGGGAAAGTCGGGGATGTATGCATAGAGCAGGGACATCGCGAGGAATGATGTCAGTGCGGTGTTGAGGGTGATCGGGATGAGGACATACAGCCCGAAGAGCTTGGGTGCTGAGAGCGGACGGGCGTTTGGGATGAGCTTGCGGAAGGTGATCGCAAAGGTGAGAGCCGTGATCGGATTGGTGAGCAAGCCGATGATGAGGTAGATGATGAAATCGGAATCGGTTTTGAAGTTGTTGGATGCCAATCCAGCGGAGAAGTCCAGTACGGCTGCGATGAAGATGAGTGCAAACCAGTGTTTCTTGTGTGTGATCGCGAGCGCGGCGCCCAAGATTCCTGTGGGTGGCCAGAGGATGCTGATGGAGTCAACGCCGTATCCGAATGAGTTTCCCAAGAGTTCTGCGATCAGGAAGATCACTGCGAACCACGCGAAGAGACTCTGGGTCTGGTAGGCGTTGACCGGATTCACCAGGATTTTGGGTGCGTTTTTGTCCACTTTTTGAAGCCGAGCGTGTGAAGATCGGAATGCGGGATCCAATTTCGATACTGATTGTCCAGTTTTGATGTTATACTATCATGTCATGGCTGAGCACGCTGAGACAAATCGCGACCCGGCTGAACGCCCTATCCGTATTCTTGTTGTGGATGACCACAAGATTGTCGCTGATGCGATCTGCACGCTGCTCGAGGTCACTGGGGATATTGAGATCGTTGGTCGCGTGTATGAATCATCCAAGATTCGTCAGTCCATCGTTGCGTACCGCCCGGACATCGTGCTGTGCGATCTGGAGATGCCGGGGGAAGATCCGCTCGAGGCGTGTATCGATGGGATCGCGGAATCGACAGAGACGAAGATTGTGGTGCTGACCGCATTCCCGACGGACGCGCATATAGCTCGAGCCGTGGGCGTGCATGTGGCGGGGTTCATGACCAAGCACGAACCCGCGGAGACAGTAGTTGACGGCATCCGCGCAATCGCGGCGGGTCATGAGGTGTACTCGGATGAAGTCCGCGAGCGGATGATGAGCAATGAGGAGAACACGATCCGTGAATCGAAGATCCTCGCGCTGTCTCCTCGCGAGCTTACGATTGTTCGGCTCGTGGCGCAGGGACTGACGACTGGGCAGATCGCTGAAACGGTGTACCGATCACCGAAGACGGTTGATAACCAGATCTCCTCGGCGTTTGTCAAGACGGGCTGCAGCAACCGAGTCGAGCTGTCTCGGTGGGCGATCCGTGAAGGTTTGGTGCAGGCGTAGATCCACTCCACTTACCGAATCTCCGCTAATCGATTCATTGATGAAGAGCTTTGATGAGTTGCTCGATCTCAAAAAAGAGACAGCCTCGATTCTGTGTGCTTGGTGCACCAAGATCGAGGCTGGAAAGCGGGTGAACGGATTTGAACCGTCGACATTCACGTTGGCAACGTGACGCTCTACCACTGAGCTACACCCGCGTTTGGTTGTCGCCGGCGCGAGTGCCGGCAGGGGTAAAAATAGACCCCAATCGAGCGTTCGTCAAACGGTTTTGTCAATCAACCTGCCAAGTGGTGGTTATTGGGGCGTTTCTTCGGAATTATTGCCCCATGGCCTGCTCGATAGCTTCAACAACCTGATTGGAGTTGTACGCGTTGGAAAGCCAGATGGGTTCGGTGTTCCCGGGTTCGTAGACCACAAGCAGCGGAATTCCGGTTTGTCCGAGATCGCGGAGTTTGTCCCATCCTGGAGCGGAGGTCGAGGTGAGATCAGCAACCATTGGGACAACCCCACCACTTAAAAGCAATGGTTTGACGGGTTCACGAGCAAGGACTGTGGCTTCAAGTGCTTTGCAGTTGAGGCACCACTCGGCGGTGAAGTCCAGCACCACGACCTGGCCGCTCGCGAGGGCGGCTTCGAGATCGGTCTGTGAGTACGGCTCCCAGAAGTAGTGGTACTGGTGGCTGGTCTGGTTCGCGGCGACGGCGATCCCCGAGGTGGCGAAGAGCAATCCAAGCACGCTGAAAGTCAGACGCGGCGCGAGCTTCTTCGTGATCCCGATGGTGCGGACGAGCAGGAGTCCGCCTGCGGCGAGGGTGAAGAATGCAATGACCCACCAGTGGATTGCTTTGAACCACCATGGGGTGCCCCACTGCTGTGAGGACGCGATGGAGATGAGTGTTGTCCCGAGGAAATACGCGGCTGCGGCGAGCATGAGCAGACCCATGACTTGCTTGACGAGTTCGGATGCGGGACCGGTCTTGGGGATCTTGTTCATCCAGTTCGGGTTGAGGGTGAGGACAAAGTACGGGAAAGCCATCCCGAATCCGAGCGAGAAGAAGATGATCATGACCTGCCAGGGCTGCATGGTCGCGGCTCCTGCGAGCAGAGCGCCGGCGACGAATCCAAAGCAAGGGAGACCCAGGATCGCGGTCATGATCCCGAACATGAACGATCCCGATGAGGAGTCGGCTTTGGGATTGATCATGTAGGTCTTCTGTGGGAGTTTGATGGTGAAGAGCCCCATGATCCCGACACCCATGAGTGCGATCAGCACGCCGATGAGGCCGGTGACCCACCAGATCCCGAAGATGATGGAGGGGTCGACAAAGTCCGCGACAAACGCGACGGGCAGACCGATCCCGACCCAGAAGGTGATGACCCCGAGCGCCATCATGAGTCCGAGCTTGATCGCGCGGGATTTGGATTCTCCCGCGTGGTTGGTGATGGTCATGACCTTGAGCGGGATGACTGGGAGCACGCAGGGTGTGAGGTTGAGGATGAATCCACCAAATGCGGCGGCGAGTGCGATCACGGCGATCCCGGCCGCGGAATCGATTGGGGGGAGCACAAAGAGTCCGAGGAACTGGCGCTGGTTGTTGGTTGTTTCTGTATCGGTCGAAGCGACAATCGACTCGTCCCAAGCGTCTGTGTTGGAGAACACGGCTGGATCAAAGCCCGCAAAGAGTGGGTTGGGTTCCGATGCTTCGGCGTCTTGAGCGATTGTGATCGTGATGGATTGCTGATCGAGGGTTGGCTGGAAGCAGATCATCTCATCGCACGCTTGGTAGAAGGTGTCGATGGGGATGGTGAGTTCGCCGAGTGGTGCGTCTTGCGCGACTCGGATGGGGATGAACGCGACTGCTTTGCCGTCGTAGGTGACGAGGTCAATGGGCGGTCCGAGGAAGCGGACCTGCACTGTGTGGGTGTCGGGCCACTGGATGGGTCCGGCTGAGAGTGCATCTGGGAGATCGGGGGTGATGGTGGTCGCGGTCGCGGGGAAATCACCGAGTTCTTCTGGGATGATCGGGGTGTTTGGCCAGGTGTGGAAGCCGTCTTCGTGATCGAGGGTGACCGCGATTACGAAGGTCGATCCTGGGACGACGGTTTGGTCGGATGCTTCGATGGAGATGGTCACGGGGGACTCGACATCGTTGAATCCGCCGAAGGAGGGTTGTGCGGGGGTGGTCGTTGCGGACAGTCCCAGCAGGAGTGCGGTCAAGATCGTGCAGAATCGGGTGAGCATTGTCGAGGGCTCCGTGGGGTACTCTGTGCTGAGCAACCTGAGTGGGTTTGGGATCCGCTGATCTTAGTGTGTTCAGACATGGTGTGTTCAGACATGCGTGTCGTTGGGTGTTGGATCCGACGGATTGAGTGAACAGGGCTGATCGGGGGATTGTTCCCGGCGGCGGTGAATCGGACAGATTCGATCAGAAACAGGGGTTGAATCGTGGAGAATTCGGGCTGTGATGCCCGATACTGGATATCACTGTTTGATCGGCTCGTGTACAGGGTCGGGACGGACGATGTGTTTGGCGGATACCCATGCTCGACCAGAACGAAATTGATTCTTTGATGGCGGCGGTTGATGAGGAGGAAGTCTCCGAGCCGTTGCCGCAGATCAGTATCTTCTCGAGGACACGGAAGGATCTGGACAACATCGAGGTCAGGCAGTACGACTTCAAGCGTCCTGAGCGTGTTTCCAAAGATCAGATGTTGGCGCTTGAAACGCTTCATGAAGCGTTCGCTCGGAGCTTCGGTGCGTCGCTCTCGGGATTCCTTCGCACGATTGTCGAGGTCCGTGTTGCGGCGTGTGAGCAGATGACTTACGGGGAGTTTGTTTCCGGACTCCCGAACCCAACGAGTTACAACCTGATCCAGACGGACAAGCTCGAGGGGCAGATGTGTCTGGAGATCTCTCCGCTGATTATTTATCCGATCATCGATCGCTTGCTCGGGGGGACCAACCTGGATCTGTTCATCCCGCAGCGTCCGATGACCCCGATCGAGCAGCGTCTGATCTCCAATGTGCTTGGACGCGGGCTTGAATCGCTGACCGAGGCGTGGAGCAGCGTCAAGGAACTGGAGTTCAAGATTGTCGCTCATGAATCCAATCCGCAGCTTGTGCAGATCGTGCCTCCCAATGAAGTGGTGATGGTGATCGGGCTTGAGATGCGGATGTCGTCGCGGGCGGGGACGATGAATCTGTGTATCCCGTACAATGTGATCGAGCCGGTGATGGATGACCTGAGCAGCCAGAGCTGGTTTGCGGTCTCACGGAGCGATGAGGACAACACTTCTGAAGAGCGGATCTCTGAGAATCTTGATCAGTCGGGGGTCGGGGTCGCGTGTGCACTTGCGAACACGACGATCACGCTGCGTGAGCTCTCGGAACTCTCGGTCGGGGACATGATCGTCACGACGCACAACGCGAACTCCCCATCGGTGATCAATATCGAGGGCGAACCCAAGTTCCTTGCTGAGGTGGGTCAGCATCGTGGAAACCGGGCGGTCCGGGTGATCCGGAGCATCGAAAAGGGCGAGCGCCCGGTCGATCTCGCATGATCGAGAGTTGATCTTGGTTACGGGGTGGGACGGGACCTATATATAGATGAAAATTTGATCCTGTCCGGGTGCTGTTCTAGACTTCCAGCATGTAAGCGTGGAAAGCTTGCTGATTGGAGACCTTTGTATGAACGATGGTTGTGCACAA
>JAEPQP010000034.1 GCA_017640485.1 Phycisphaerales bacterium
GGTCTTCCGTGTCCACCAGGGGACGATCAAGTCCAAATCCGAGATCCTCATCGGGGATCAGAAGAAACCGATCCGGATTGGGCACCTCCTCAAACGACAGGGGAAGGAATCCGTCGAGGTCGATGCGCTGGGTCCGGGAGACATCGGCGCGATCGGTAAGGTCGACGATGTGCACTTCGACGCGGTGCTCCATGAGAGTCACGATCTGGACTCGGTGCATCTCAAGCCGCTCCCGCTCCCCAAACCGATGTACGGGCTCGCGATCGAGCTCAAGAACCACGCGGACGAAACCAAGTTCTCCGCGGCTCTTCACAAGCTGCTGGCGGAGGATCCGTGCTTGAGACTCGAGCGTATCAAAGCGACCAAGCAGACGGTGCTCCGTGGTCTTGGGGAACTCCACCTCCGGATCGTGCTTGAGCGTCTCAAGGACCAGTACGGGCTTGAGCTCCTGACCGAAACCCCCAAGGTCGCGTACAGGGAATCCATCACAGGCACCGCGGAAGCGTCGTACCGGCACAAGAAGCAGTCTGGTGGGTCGGGGCAGTTCGGGGAGGTCCACCTCCGCGTCTCTCCTCTCCCGGCGGATCATGAGGAGGGGTTCGAGTTTGTCAACGCGACGGTCGGCGGATCGATCCCGAAGCAGTTCATGCCTGCGATCGAGAAAGGGATCCGAATGGCGCTCGAGCACGGCGCGGTCGCGGGATACCCGATGTCCGGCGTCAAGGTCGAGGTCTTCGACGGCAAGCACCACGCGGTGGACTCCAAAGAAATCGCGTTCATCACGGCTGGGAAGAAGGCGTTCATCGAAGCGGTGACCAAGGCGCACCCAGTGCTCCTTGAACCGATCGTCCATCTAGAAGTCACGGTCCCGTCGGATCGCATGGGCGACATCGCGGGTGATCTCTCGACCAAGCGAGGCCGAGTCCAGGACACGCAGATGCTCCCCGGCGATATGTGCACGGTGATCGCGCAGGCGCCGCTGAGCGAACTCCAGAACTTCTCGACCGAACTCAAGTCCATCACCGGCGGATCGGGTTCATACTCGATGGACTACTCGCATGAAGAGAACACGCCTCCTCATATCCAGCAAGAGGTCATCGCGGCATTCGCGGGTCACGACGAGGAGTAAGCGTTCAGCCCACTTGTATACAACTCATCCACACGCCCGAATCGACCGGATTCGGGCGTTTTTTTGTCCTTGCTCGATCACGCGCAAGAATCGACTTCCGAGAACAATAATTCTCAAGGTCCGGATCGGTTATGGCGAGGAATGTTGCTGATCGACGATGAAGGGTCTGGTAGGATGGGGTCGTCGCTCATGGATGGGCGTGGCTCAATCCGTTCATCGGCCGAGGATCGGAACGATGGACACCCGCGCGGATCGGGTCTGTTTGTTTCATCCGCATTCAGTCAGGCATGTGAAGATGGACCGGATCAACGCCTCCCAATCAATCCCCAACACGCACGCGCTCAAAGCCTACGGCCAGTCGCTCCGTGTCAACAAGCCGCTCGGCGCCCCCGGTGTTTCCAAGACGGCTCCAACCGCTCAACCCCAGGCACCTCAGCAGACCGCTCCGATCGGTCGGATCGGACAGACGCAGGGACCCCGACCCGCCGCGGATCCAACTCGATTGGTCGCCGCAAAGGTCAACCCGATTAATCTCAGCAGCGATGTCGCGTCGTTGTCTGGACCCAAGCCCGTCATGACCAGCGCCGGGACCTACTCGATCCATCCGACCGCGGCTGCTCGCAATACGGCCGCGACCGGGGTGCAGGTTGGTCGAGGACTGGATCTGCGTGGATAAGCGGATCGGAACTCTCGCCGCATAGACTTGCTCTATGCCCGCACCATCACTCACACTCCCACAACCCGATCCGATCATCGACCAGTTTGTGATCGATCGCGATATCGTCTACCTGAACCACGGCTCATTCGGCGCGTGTCCCCGAGCGATCCTCGATGCCCAGACCGCTCATCGGCTCCAGGCCGAGCGGGAGCTGGTCCGGTTTTATGTGCACGACAGTTGGGAAAAGATCGACCGATCGCGCAATGCACTCGCGGCACTGGTGGAGTGTCAGCAGAGGGACCTGGTCTTTGTGCACAACGCAACGACCGGCGTCGCGACGGTGCTCAAGAATCTTGATCTAAACGCCGGGGATGAGCTGCTGGTGACGGATTGTGAGTATCAAGCGTGTCTCAACAACTTCCAGAAGACTGCCGAGAAGCACGGCGCGAGCATCAAGCGAGTCACGATGCCCTGGCCGATCGAGTCGGAGGATCATGTAATCGACGCGGTGATGGCGGGTGTGACCAGCAAGACCAAGATCGCGCTGCTGTCGCTGATTACGAGTTCGACGGGTATCCGATTCCCGATCGAGAAACTGATTCCAAGACTCAAAGAGCAGGGCGTAGAGACGCTTCTGGACGCGGCGCACGGTCCGGGGTGCGTCCCGATGGATATCAATGCTTGGGGCGCTGCGTACACGACTGGGAATGCGCACAAGTGGTTGTGCGCTCCGAAGGGTGCCGCGTTCTTGCATGTGCGAGAGGACCTTCAGGATGAGTTTGAGCCTTTGGTGATTTCCAACGATGCGATGCAGCTCGAAACCGCGTCAGAGAAGTCTGGCCGGACTCCATTCAATCATGCGTTTGATTACGCCGGGACGGATGATGTGAGCATGTACCTCACGATCGCGGATTCGATCGAGTGGCTGAGCACGGCTCATCCAGATGGGATCGAAGGCGTGATGGAGCGGAATCGTGCGGTGTGCCTCCGAGCTCGGGATCTGATACGCGAAACGATCGGGGTGACTCCCCCGGTTCCAGATTCGATGCTCGGTCCGCTGAGCACGATCAATCTTCCAGTATCCTCGATGACTGGACAAGACCTCAAACGGGCGCTCCTAGAAGACTACCGGATCCAGGTCCCGGTGTGGGGGACCCCATCGGGGAGCGTCGCGATCCGGATCAGTGTGCAGGTGTACAACTCGATCGAGCAATACGAGTATCTCGCATCGGCTTTGAAGGAAATCCTGTCAGCGTCGTGACGTGAACACAGTCATGAGTTGAGCGATCAGAATTAATATTCTGGTCCGTGTGTTATCTGTTGTGCTGCGCGGAGCATTGGCGTCGATAGCAGCGTGGAGAGCGGGATGTTCCTGTTCCCCGTCCATGCCACCCCGATTCCGCGAGCTACCATTTGATCGATATGCCCCAAACCGTCCGTTCAACCGAAGATTCCCCCACCGCTGCTGCCCATTCATGCATGGGTTCAACGCGGCCCGATCCGATCATCAACTTTGTCAAGCATCGGATCACCGAACCGGCACGCTTCCCGGTGCGCGAGGGACTCATCCAGCTCAACAACGGGTCCTACGGCTGCTGTCCCGAAGTGGTCGGCGCGGCGCAAACCGAACTCCGAAGACGACTCGAAGCCGACCCGGTCCATTTCTTTAAGAACGATCTCGAGTTCTACTCCGATGACGCACGCGAAGCGATCGGCAAGTTCATCAACGCTCCAGCACAAGACCTTGCGCTGATCGCCAACGGCACCGTCGCGGTCTCGACCGTGCTCCGGAATCTGGATCTGCAAGCAGGCGACGAGATCCTCATCACCGCTCACGAATACATGGCGACGATGAACGAGCTCGACCAGCTCTCAAAGGACACGGGCGCAGTGATCGTCAAAGCACCGATCCCGTTCCCAGCGGTCGATCCGGATCAGGTCGTCGATTCCATCCTCGGCTCAGTGACTTCCAAAACCAAATTGGTCTTGATCTCCCACATCTGTAGCGCCAGCGCGTTGGTGCTTCCGGTCGAGCGGATTGTTTATGAACTGCGGAGCAAGGGGATCGATGTGTTCCTTGATGGCGCGCACACGCCAGGGCAGATCCCGCTGGATATCGAGGCGCTCAATCCGACTTGGTACGCCGCGAGTTGTCATAAGTGGCTCGCAACCCCGAAGGGGACCGGGTTTATCTACGCGAGCAAGGATCGTCAGGTGGGGTTCAAGCCGTTGGCGCTTTCGTGCCGAGTGCATGAGCTGCGTGATGATCGTGTTCCCTTTTTGTGCGACTTTGATTACATGGGGACGAACGATTACACCGGAAATCTGGTGGTTCCTGTCGCGATCGGGCACATGGGATCACAGCTGCCCGGCGGTTGGGATGCACTCTACAAGCGGAATCACGATCTCGTCGTCGAAGGCGCAAAGCTCATCTGCGACGCGATCGGGATCACCCAAGAAGTCCCCGAGTCCATGATCGGCACGATGGTCGGCATCCCGATCCCAGGCGAGGTCAAAGCCGGGAAGATCTACGACGATGCGTTGTGGGACGCGTTGTACACGGAGCACAACATTCAGGTCCCGGTCTGGGCGCTCCCTGGGATTCATCCGCGGGTGATGCGGGTGAGTGCGCAGTTGTACAACACGATCGAGGACTTTGAGAAGTTGGCTTTCTCACTCAGGAGTCTGCTGGTTTAACTTCAGCAATTAGATTTCCGGACCAACTTCTAAGAACTATGCGCTCACTGGATTCGATTTTTTCCTGCTCTACTACCAATTGTTCATCTAAAGTTGTGTTGCGCAAATCCAGAACACTGACATCTACCAACTCATCATGTTTATAATACATTTTGATAGACAGTTTATCAGACAAAATCTCTTGGATATAGAAATCAACTGATTCATCGTTATCATCAATGAAGTCATAATCTATCAACTCTGGATGTGTATGCCATAGCCCAGGCTCCAGTGCGATGATCCAATCCTCATACCCTTCCGGGCATTCCGAAGAGATAGTTAATGTCCTCTCAACTACAAGAGTTATCAATCCATCATCTGTTCGGTATCTTTGAGATTTGAGAGCCATTACTACAACCCATACGCCGGACGCACGCGGCTTTCGAGATGGCGCATCAGCGGATCGGATTCGAGTGGTTTGCCGGTTGCTCGCTCGATGACTTCGCTCGCGGTGTAGCGCCGGCCGTGCTGGTGGATGTGCTCGCGGGTCCAGTTGAGGAGCGCGCCAAACTCGCCTCGCGCGATCTGATCGTTGAGTTCCGGGATCTGCTCGTTGATCGTCTCCCACATCTGGGCAGCATTGAGGTTGCCGAGCGAGTAGGTCGGGAAGTATCCGACTAGCCCGAAGCTCCAGTGGACATCCTGCAAACAACCGGTTGCATCGTTCGGGACATCCAGTCCCAGAAAATCCTTGAACTTCGCGTTCCACGCTTCGGGGAGGTCCTTGATCGCGAGCTCGTTGCGGAGCATCGCGCGTTCGAGCTCGAAGCGGAGCATGACATGGAGGTTGTAGGTGCTCTCGTCGCTCTCGACGCGGATGAAACTCGGGGTCGCGGTGTTCATCGCTTTGGTGAAGGTCTCGACATCGATGTCATCGAACGCGCCGTCGAAGTGCTTGTTCGCGAGCGGGAGCGCCCAGGTCCAGAACGCTTTGGAGCGTCCGACCATGTTCTCCCACATGCGTGACTGGGATTCGTGGATCCCCAGCGAGATCGAGTCCGTCATAGGCGTTCCCCAGAATGGGCCGTCTTTGGGGATGCCTTGTTCGTACAAGCCGTGCCCGCACTCGTGCATCGTCGATCCGATCGCGTCGGGGAAGTTTGTCAGCGAGTAGCGTGTGGTCATGCGGGTATCGCCGGGACCGAATCCGGAGCAGAAGGGGTGGGTCGTGGTATCGAGCCGGCCTTTGGAGTAATCGAACCCAAACGCGGCGGTGACTTCCTGACCGAACGCGTGCTGCTTCTCGACAGGAATTTCTCGGCTCAGAAAATCGACACGCGGCGCGGTCCCATTGTCGCGGAGCTCAGCGATGAACGCGCTGAGCCGGTCGCGAAGCGGCTCGAAAACCGCTGCGATCTCTGTTGCTTTGGCGCCGGGTTCGTACTCTCCCAGCAGCGCGTCATAGAGCTCCTCGTGTTCATCTGTCTTGAGACACGAGGCTTTCTCTTTCGTCAGGTCCATGACCTTGGTGAGCGCGGGGACGAATGACTCGAAATCGTTGTTGGCGCGGGCGGACTTCCACACATCCTGCGCTTCGGACTGCGCCTGCGCGAGGTTCGCGACGAGGTCCGATGGGAGCTTGGTCGCTTTGTCGTAGTCGCGGCGCATTTCGCGGATGTTGGCGCCGTGCTCGCTCTCTGGATTGTTGAGTTCGCTGTCCACTTCGCATTTGACGATGAGTTCCCCGACTTTCTGATCGGTCGCGTGCTGATGGACGAGTCGTGCGAGGAGCGCGGATTGCTCGCCGCGTGCTTGGGCGCCTCCTGCGGGCATGTAGGTTTCTTGATCCCATCCGACGAGTGCTGCGACGGAGCCGAGGGTGCCTTTGGTGCGCATCAGCGCGCAGAGGTCGGTGTAGTGTTTCGGGAGTGTTGCGGTGGTCATTGGTCAGTCTGCTTTCGTGTGTTCGTTTCGTGTGTGATTTAGTTGAGTGCGTGCTGGAGTGCGATCAGCGCGTATGCGGTAATCAGTTCGGGTGAGCTTTCCATCCAGCGTTCGTGTTTGATCGCAAACGATCCATCCTCGAGCTGGAGTTCTTCAAGTGTATCCACGAGATCGACGCGCCAGTCGTGCTCACCGACCGTGTCTGAGCCGTAGGCGTCGAGGGCTCTCCCCATGGCGCACAGGAAGTAGTAGTACCCCTGATCCCCCATCCCCGGATTCTCTTCCAATGAATAGTTTGATTCGATCCATCTCCACGCGGCGGTGATGCGTGGATCGTCCGGCGCTAGATCCGCGAAGATCAGGGATTTAAATCCCGAGTAGGTCATCGAGCCGTAGGCACGCAATCGGGTGATCGACCCCCCGTCCGGCGTGGTCTCGATCATCTCCCCGGCTTGGGACTGTCCCGGGATGCTGTCGATGGATTCTGCGTTGGGGACCGTCGCGTAGATGTACCCGCCCTGATTCGACGCGTCTGCGTAGGGCATCTCGTTGATCTCGTCGTCCATCTGCACGCGTCTGAGAAAGACGAGCGCCCGCTGATACGCGGGATCATCGGACGACACCCCCGCGTCGTGCATCGCTTGGAGGAAGAAGCTGAGGTTCGAGAGATCGGGTCGCCCGTGCTTGCCGTAGCCGACACCTCCGTAATAGGGATGGTCCTCGCTGACTGGTTCATTGAAGTCCGGTGCTTCGATCCCTCCGGTGTTTCGGCCGTGGTATTGGATGGTGCGGAGGAACGCGACGCCGGACGCGAGTGCTGAATCGGTGTCGTAGGTTCGTGCGTGACTCAAAGCACTTACACAGATCGCGGTGTTGTAGGTCGGGAGCATGTTGTCGTGGATCGATCCGTCGTCCTTCGCGTACGAGAGGATGTACTCAAGTCCACGCCGGACGGTTTCATCACTCGGATCGATGCGTGGATCGAGAAGCATCCCGTTGATGACCAGGCCGGTAACCGCTGGGAAGTTGGGTCCGTCGGGATTGTGCGACCATCCCCCGCTCTTTGGGTCTTGCGATTCGCGGAGGTACTCCACCGCTCGATCGACGACTGCCCGTCCGCGCTCTTTGGTTTGGGCATCGAGCGGAGCGGCGCTCACCTGTTGAACCCATCCCCCGAGACTCATGACCAGACTAAGCACAATGAACTTCATGTTGACTCTCCAAACGGGGACTGACAGGGCGTCCCACTGAACGCGAGCGAACCCGCGATCACGGCCGCGGTTTCTAAACGGAGGACATGGACCCCGAGGCGACGGATCGGGACCGACTGATGATCGAACACCGATCGTTCCGCGTCAGACCATCCACCCTCAGGTCCGATGAGGATGCGCGCGGTTGCTCCACTGGATGGTGTACCGACGGGATCGGATCCCGATGCGTCACACGCGATGACTTCCAGATCATCCCCGGCTTCGATCGCTTGTGACAGGGTCATTGGTTCGTGGAGCGTGAGCATGCGCGCTCGGATGCATTGTTTGCAGGCTTCTTTGATCACCCGATCGATCCGGTCCATACGGATCGAGCTCGGATCGCGCTGCGACCGGTCGCTGATCAACGGGATCCAAGAGTCCACACCGATCTGGGTCAACTGATCGATCATCTGCTCGAGCCGATCCCCTTTGGGAGCGGGGCAGCAGATCTGCACCCTCGGCACCACAGGTTCGACCATCTCGACCCGGTCGAGCAGGACAGCGACCATTGGTCGTTGTTTGGACCCTGTGATCTCAGCGATCTCGCCGAGACCCAAGGCGCCTTGGCCGTCGAGAACCCCCACTGTTTCTCCGATCCGCGCACGCTTCACCTTGGCGAGGTGGATCGCTTCGGGTCCTTCGATCGTGATCAACTGCGGGGGGATGCACCCGAGCAGGTCCGAGAAAAACACGCGATGGTGGATGGGTTCGGTCATGGGGTCCATTCGACAAGGCCGAGATCGATCAGGGAGAGGCTTCCGGAAAATCGTCTCGGTCTTGGAGTTTACGGCCGATATCCCTTGAGTTCGACCCCGCTGGAGCCGATCATTCAGACACAGTGTCTGAAAAGCCAAAGGACAACCCCCCCGATCTCTTTGATGCCGTTGATTCGTTGCTCGAAGATATCGATGAAACGGCTGAGAACTTCACTCCAAAAGGTGAAGAGGCGATCGATCCCAATGCATTGGTCGCTGACGAGGGATCCGTCGGTCAAGCTCCGTCTGACTCCGGTGATTCCGCAACGGATACTCAAGAAGAAACGAAAGCTGCATCCGAGGCAGAGGACGAGGTCAATACAGAGCAAACAGATACCGCCCCCTCACCTGAGGCCGATGAGGATGTGCCTGTTGACTCCATAGAGAACGCTCAGCAAGCACTGGATGCTCTCGACGAGGTCGAAGCTCAAGCCGCGGAACTTACCAGTCAGAGCATTGATGCGCTGCTGGATGCCGAGGTACCAGAATCGAGCGAACACGAAGAGTCAACCGAAGCAACACCTGAACCGGAGGCAGACTCAGACACTGATGCTGCGTCTGCGAGCGAGGGTGAAGCAGCAGATGAGGATCTGCTCGCATCAATCGATGACCTGCTCGAAGAGACGGAGGCTGAGGTCGATTCGCTCGATGCACTCGAGAGCGCTGTTGACGATCTTATCAATGAAGCAGAACTGGAGACTGAACCGGACACAGAGCCCGACCCTGTCGCTGAATCCGGTGATGATACGGATGATGAAACAGATGAGTCAGGAGTGTCTGCTGAAGCAGAGGTTGATGCGGATCCAGTCGCAGAGGACACTGAGGAGCAAGATGAACTCGACGATCTGCTCGATGAATCCAGTTTGATTGTTGAGAAACACGAGCCATCTGTCTCAAACCAAGAAGATGATTCGATCGATCTGTTGGACTCCGCACTCGCCGAAGCCGCCGACGATATGCTCGATGGCGATTTTGAGGACGAAGAAGGTGAACTCGTCAGCGGCGAAGCTGTGGCGACTCCGATCGAGCAGGCGCTTGAGGAGGAACTCGACGCGGCTGATCCACCAGTCGAATCGACCACCAGCAACTCCGACGAGATCGAAGACATCGATCTTGAGGACGCCCTCTCGGGATTGGGAGAAGCGGAAACTGAGCCGGAGGCTGCTGGGGATGAGCCACAGGCTGACGCGACCACTCAACCTGATTCAGCAGAGGTCGCGATCGACTCTGGGATTGATGAACTTCTCAAGGATGTGGATGATCAAAGCCCCGCACCCGCGCAACCGGAGGCCGCACCTGCGGCCGCGGCTGCTGTGGATACCGAGACTTCAGCACCACAATCTGCCGAAGCTCCCGAAAGTGGTTCGGTCCAGGACGCTGAAGTCCTGGAGGAGATCAGCGCACTTGAGCAGGCCGCACACGATGACACCCCAGCCCAACCACCCAAGTGGTTCGTGCGTGCAGTTGAGGTCTCGCGTCCGAAGATCGACAAGATTGATCCGTTCAACGGCAAATCGATGGATACTTTCAGCGCGGTTGTGGGTCAACTGATCGTGCTGATTTCCACACACGCAGCACCCGTCGGCGCGCGAGCGATGATCGTGGTGTCGAAACCACTCTCAAAGCAGTCTCCTGAGATCCGCAACGCGATCGGGTTTATCGCGCTCTGGACGGCGTTTGTCGCTGGAGTCCTGTGGATCTACCTGTTGATGTTCCGGACTCCGAATATCCCACAACCCGAGACGGCTCCGACGCGAGTGATCCAAGCTGATGAGTCAGCCATCGCGCCGCCCACGGTCACGGCTGAGGAGTAGCACGCTCCCGCTCAGCATCCGACTCGGATTCTTGCGCGAGCCGAAGCATCTCTGATTCCCACATCTCATCGAGCTGCTCAAACGAGATCCCGAACACCGATTGCGTGGCGCTCTCGATCGATTCGCCGTGCCCCATCTGGGTGAACCAGTTGTTGCGTGCTTCGGCTCCGAAACGCTTTGTGATGAAGCGGATCATCGACCATCCGTGCGCGTACACATATCCTGTGTGGTTTAGCGCTTCGCCTTTGAAATCACTGAGTTGTTCCCATGTCCTTCGATCGCCGCGAGCGACCTGCTTGGCAACCCGCAGCTCTCGGCGCTGGATCGAATCGGATCGGTACTCATCGGCGACCAGTTCCGCGATCCCTTCGAGCGTCCACCACGGTGCATCGATCGTCGATTCTCCAAACTCGAAACTCACCGCGTGACCGATCTCGTGCGCAAGCAGTGTCGAAATCCGCTCAGCTGACACCTCGTCGCGTCCAAGAACTTTGATCGACTCCCCCGGCTCGTTCCATCCCGACAATGGGTCAAGATATCCGGGAGCGATCGAGAACTGCAGTTCCTGCATCGTTGGATAGATCTTGATTGACAGGGGCTCACTCAACGCTTCACCAAACTCAGATTCAATCCTTGAAAGGATCCCAGGCGTTATCTCAAAGACACCCTCCGCGAGTTCCCCATGCTGTTGGTCAGCGTATACACGGAGCTCAGTTTCTGGTGACGATTGGATCACATCCCAATCACGGCCTGAGAACAACCATGGGCCGTCGGCGTTCCGGTTCATCGGCGTGAGTCTGATCCGACTCTCAAAGCTGCGCTCAATCCCGTCACGCTCGAGCACCCATTGGTACTTCACTGCAATTACCGCTGGACTGAAAGCGGGTCCATAGCGAAGCACCTCTGAAGGCTCAATCGAGAACGATTCCACCGAGTTGCGTGTGAGATCATCAAACCATGCACGCTGCTCTGTGAGGAACTTTTCGTCAGCCGGATTTACGAGCGCCATGTACGCGCCGCGATCTCCTTCAACCACTGCTTCTGCCATGGTCTCCAGTGTCCGCGTCATCCCATCTGAAATCGGCGACGCGGGTCCTTCCCAGACGATCGATGCAACCGAGATGATCCCGATCGAGAGCAGCATTTAGAACTCGGCTTGGCGCGGGGCGCGAGGGAACGGGATCACATCGCGGATGTTCTGCATCCCGGTGCAGAACTGCACGAGGCGTTCAAACCCCATGCCGTAGCCCGCGTGGGGGACGGTGCCGTACTTACGCAGATCGCGGTACCACCAGTAGTCCTCGATGTCCAGACCCATTTCTGTGATCCGGCTGTCAAGCACATCCAGGCGCTCTTCACGCTGGGATCCACCGACCATCTCCCCGACGCCTGGGACAAGGATATCGACCGCAGCGACGGTTTGGCCCGGCGCTCCGTCGGTTCCATCGTCGTTGAGACGCATGTAGAACGCTTTAATGTCCTTGGGGTAGTTGATGACCGCAACCGGCTGCTTGAAGTGTTTTTCTGTGAGGTACCGCTCATGCTCGGATTGCATGTCGCTGCCCCACTTCACATCGTACTCGAACTTCTCGTTGCACCCTTCGAGGATCTTGATCGCTTCGGTGTAGGTGATGGTCTTGACCGGGGACTCCACGATCATCTTGAGACGATCGATGATTCCCTTCTCGATGCGGAGGTTGAAGAACTCGAGATCATCCATGCGACGCTCGAGCAGATCGCTCGCGCACGCGCGGAGCATCCCTGAAGCGAGTTCAATGTTGTCGTGGAGATCCGCGAACGCGATCTCGGGCTCGATCATCCAGAACTCCGCGAGGTGACGGCTGGTGTTCGAGTTCTCCGCTCGGAAGGTTGGCCCAAAGGTATACACCCGGCTCAGCGAGCACGCGTAGGTCTCGACATTGAGCTGTCCCGATACGGTCAGGTGCGACTCTTTCCCGAAGAAGTCTTGCGAGAAATCGACCGATCCGTCGTCTGTCTTGGGGATGTTGCACATGTCGAGTGTCGAAACTCGGAACATCTCCCCCGCGCCCTCACAGTCTGATCCGGTGATGATCGGCGTGTGGACCCAGTAGTAATCGAGCTCATCCATGTACCGATGGACCGACTGCGCCAGCGCGTGACGCACACGAGCGACGGCTCCGAAGGTGTTGGTCCGCGTCCGGAGGTGAGCGATCTCGCGGAGGTACTCGAAGCTGTGCCGCTTGTTGGATGCCGGATAGGTATCGGGGTCCTGGACCCATCCGATCACGCGGACAGCGGTCGCTTGGATCTCGACGGATTGTCCCTTGCCTTGGGATTCCACGAGCACGCCGTCAACCTCGACCGAGCATCCGGTGTTGAGCTTGGCGACCTCTTCGTAGTTCGCGAGATCATGACGAGCGACGACCTGGATCGGGTCGAAGCATGTGCCATCGTTGACGGCGATGAAGGAGAGTCCTCCATCGGCTTTGGAATCGCGCTTGGTGCGGACCCATCCTTTGATAGTGAGTTCTACGCCGGGATCGGCTCTGAACGCGTCTTTGATCTTCAACCAGGTCATTGTGGGCCTCGAACGGGGAAATCGGTGATGAAAGCCGAAGATGAGCTTTCCCAATACATTGGGAGAGTTTCATTTCGACTGGTGTGGATCGTAGTCGTCAGACGCACCCATTGTGCGCCCGGGCCCCAACACTGGTACCATACAGGAAACCCCAAACACGCCCATGACGAGCGTTTCGGGTACTGGAGAACGACGATGTCGAGTGCTTTTTTACTGATCGGTCTCATCCTCGCGGGGATGATCGCTGCTTCCGCCTTCCGGCTGCCCAACAAGAACGCCAAAGCTGGTCTGATGCTCCTCGCGGTGCTCGTCCTGATCGGAGGCGTCGCGATGTCCTCTGTCCGCTATGTCGGATCAACATCGGTCGGTATTGTCAAAAGAAACGCACTGGGCTCACCGCTCCAGCCGGGCAAGATTCTCGCGACTGAGAATGAGATGGGTATCCAAGCGGATGTCCTCGCTCCGGGTTGGCACCTCTGGTATTGGCCTGTGATCTTTGATGTGGACACGCGCCCGCTGATTGATATCGAAGCCGACAAAATCGGTCTTGTTGAATCACGCGACGGCCTCCCGCTGGACCCGGGTCAGGTCTTTGCGCCCGAGGTCTCCAATGCGGAGTTCAAGAGGATGATTGAGGATCCGAAGTTCTTCCTGACCGATGGTCAGGGGCGCAAAGGGCCGCAGTCCAATGTGCTGACACCCGGGAAGTACCGTCTGAACCCCGAGCTCTTTACGGTCACGACCGTCGATACCACCGAGGTCCCGCCTGCGGCGGTCGCGGTGCTCAAGAGCAACTTTGGTTCCGAGCCCACGCTCTCTACTCCCGTTGCTGACGGCGATGAGCCGGTGATTCTTGCCAAATCCGGCGAGAAGGGCATTCTTGCAGAAGCCCTCCAGCCCGGGAAGTATCCGGTCAACACCAAGGCGTACTCCGTCTCGATCGTGTCCACTCGAGAGACCATTATCCGATTCACCGCCGGCGAGAAGGGACTCCTGACCCAGAACGGGCTGGATCGCTCCCAAGCGAACGCGAATGAGCAACGCGAGATCACGGTCCGCACAAGCGACGGCTTTACCTTCCCGGTCGATGTGCGTGTCGAGTACAAAATCGAGCCCAAGAACGCGCCGATTGTCGTCGCGAAGCTGGGATCAGACGATGCGCCGCTGCTCGCGAAACTGAACTCGACCGTCCGCGCGATCTTCCGGAACAACGCGGAGAATGTGAAAGCGCTCGACTATGTGAACCAGCGTTCGACTCAGGAAAGCCAGTCCCTCGCGATGATCGGCGCCGAGATGGCGCGGTCAGGGGTGACCATTACCGGTGTCCGCATCGGTGATGTGGGTGACGAGGAAACACTTGGACAGCTGCTGAACACACAGCGCGATCGCGAAATCGCGGTCCAGGAGCAAGAAACCTTCAAGGAGCAGCAGAAAGCGGCGGTCCAACAGAAGGAACTCTCCAAGACGCAGCAGGAAGCCGAGGAAGAGAAGCGACTCGCAACCGCGTCCTACGAGGTGAAGATCGCCGAGCAGGACAAGGAAAAGCGGATCATCGAAGCACGCGCACTCGCTGAGTCCATCGAGATCGAAGCAACCGCTCAAGCGAACGCATACCAACTGATCGCGAATCAAATCGGGAAGGCGAACGCGGCGATGATCGAGGTGCTGCGTGTGATCGGCGAGAACCGGATCGAGATCACGCCTCGCGTGATGGTCAGCAACGGCGAAGGCGGGGACTCCGATCCCGAGACCGTCGCGCTGATCGGGACGATGCTTGACCAGATGGTCAAGGATTCCAACGAGTAAGCACTCCCCATCCAACAAGACCCGCTGATCAGAATCAGCGGGTTTTTTCGTGTCCATCGTCTATCCTTGACGCATGGCCCGCGCTGACGACATCCAGCCCATCTCCCCGATCGGGATGACGCTTGAAGCGTTTGTCGCCGCATGTGCTGACGAGGGTGTCGGCGCTGGACGGGCAAAGGACGCGTACCAAGCGGTCTACCGGGACGGGATTGAGCATGCAGCCCCGGCTCAGATCACCCCTCCCACCATCGTCAAGCGACACGAGGAACCGGTCAACGAAGGGGTCACGATCAAGTTCGTTCAAAGGCTCCCCAATCCCGAGCATCGACTCAAACATCGCGGGATCGACTTTGACGACATCGAATCGGTCATCATCCCGATGATCGGACGATCCGGGCGCAAGACGCACACGCTGTGCGTGTCTTCGCAGGTCGGGTGCGCGATGGGGTGTGACTTCTGTGAGACGGCGCAGATGGGGTTGATCCGATCCCTGAGCGCCGCCGAGATCGTCGGGCAATGGTGGGCGGCTTGTCATCTCGAAGGGATCGAGATCGACAACATCGTGTTCATGGGGATGGGCGAACCGCTCGATAATCTGGACGAGGTCCTTAGCGCGATCGAGTGTTTGACCGATCGCAGCGGCGCGAGCATCCCGATGGCGAACATCACGATCTCAACGGTCGGGCGCGTCGACGGGCTCGAGCGGATCAAAGAGCAGGTCCAGAAGCCGGGCTGGAAACGGCTCGGTCTTGCGCTCTCGCTCAACGCGTCCAATGACGAGTCGCGCTCCCAGCTCATGCCGATCAACAACAAGTGGAACATGAAAGATCTGCAGCGCATTCTCCAAGAACTCAGGGTCGTGCGTGGAGGCCGCAAGATCATGATCGAGTATGTGCTGATCCCGGGAGTCAACGATTCGCTGACCAACGCAGACGAGCTCGCTGACTGGATGTCCCCGTTCCTCAAGGACCCAACACGAAAAAAAGCGAAGGGGCACGGCGGGCTACTGAATGTGATCCCCTACAACCCGCGTCGAGACTCTCCTTGGCCCGCACCGACCGAGGAGCAGGTTGATCGTTTCGTAGACCGCTTGGTCTCGCACGGCGTGTTCGTGAATCGGCGACGCACCAAAGGGCGTGATACCATGGCCGCGTGCGGGCAGCTCGGGACGGCAGAGATCCGTAAACGACAGATCGTTCCACTCACCAGCAGTTCCCAGCGCGACTGATCTCCCCATTTACGAAGGCCCGCATGTCGAGAGCATCCACCCCAGATCAGCAATCATCCAAGCGCGATCTGGTGCTGGATTATCCCAAGCGTGTGCTGATTGGTTTCCTGCTTCTGCTCATCGCGTCCAACATCGTGGACATGATCCTCGATGCCGATCGTCTGTACTGGGGGAATCTCTACGCGGATCAGCGCGACGCGCTCACAGTGGAGATCGAGACCGATGGACTCTCGATCAATGTCAACCCGCTTGAGTACCGCGTGTTCATGGATGGCGATCCCGAATCCCCGCTCCCTCCGGTGGTGCTGATTCATGGATCTCCCGGAGCCGCCATCGGATTCGAGAAGCTCTCCCCCATGCTCTCGCTCGACGGGCGGCGGGTCATTTCTTACGACCTCCCGGGCTTTGCTTCCCAAGCGGAACCCATCACACGCGGATCGGTCTTCGAGGATTACTCATCGGATTCCTACGGCGCGATCACTTGGCGGATGCTCGACGCGATGGGGATCGACACCCCGGTCCATCTCGTGGGATGGTCCAACGGCGGCGCGGTCGCGCTGCGGATGATCGAAGACGACCCCGATCGCGTTGCGTCACTCACGCTGCTCGCGGCGGTCGGCGCGCAGGAAACCGAAGGCACCGGTTCGTACGCGTTCGAGCATTTCAAATACAAAGCGGGACGAGTGCTGCTCGACTACGGATCGCACTTCTACCCCCACTTCGGGCTTCTGGGTCCTGCATCAGAGCGTGGCGCGTTCCTCCGGTTCTTCGACGATACCGACCAACGCGATCTCGGCGCGTTGATGCGCACCCTCACCACCCCCACCATGATTCTGCACGGGCGTGACGACTTCCTGATCGCTGATCGATCCGCGATCATTCACCACGAGATGATCCCGACATCGAGACTGGTGATGCTCGACGCGATGCATTTCATCCCGATGCTCCAAGCCGAGGACGCGGCCGGGTTCCTCAATCCGTTCTTTGCTCGACATGATCAGCCGGGGGTTGATCCCAAGCTCGGTATCATCGACCTCGCACCGCTGCCCGAACGGGAGGGGTTTGATCGGTTGCTTCACGCCTTGGGGGACTGGGTCCGCTCGCTCCCGATCCTTGTCCAAGTGCTGATGGTGCTGGTGCTCGTTCGCGTGTACCCGACCTTGGGATCGGTGATTGTGATGGTCTTCGTCGCGATGATGGATATCGATTTCGGGGTCGCGGCAATGGGGATCATCATTGGGTATGTCTGGTGGCTGATCCGAGGCGCCAATGTCCTGAACCGACCCTGGACGGTGCTCAGGTGGGTGCGGAGCGTCCTGTTCATTCTGCCCTTGTTCATGCTCGGCGGGATTCTGGGATGGCAGACCAAAGACTTCTCTGAGTATTTCGGGATCTTTGGGTTTCTTGCGGGTGTCCTTGGCAGTTGGTGCTTGCTCACAGCACTCCGACTTGGGGTGACCTGGGAGGGACGGCAGCGCATTCTCGGTTGGCTCCGGCGCGCGATCTACCACGAGTACTGGCCAAGGGTGCTGATCTATCTCCCTGTTCTCTGGTGGGGAGTCAAACGCATGGTCCGCCGGGGACTGCAACCGCTCACAGCGGTCAACCCCGGGTATGCCTACGACGGCGGCGTACAGGACGAATCCAAGTTCGACCTGAACATCAAGCTTGGTGATGGATCCATCCCCGAACCCAGCGTGCTGCATTGTGTCCTGATCGACGAAGTCTCAGCACTCGCTCGGCTCCACTCCGCACAGTCTGCAATCCAACAGGACGATGAACTCGGCGGGTATCCCATCATCGCCAAACCCAACAAGGGCGAACGCGGGCGTGCGGTGAAGCTCATCAAGACGGAGGAAGATCTCGAATCGTACTGTCAGCGCACCAACGAGCCGTTCGTCCTCCAGCGCTTCCACGCCGGACCCGATGAGGTGGGCGTGCTCTGGATGCGGCATACCGAATCCATCACCGATCCGGACTACGACGGTCCGACCGGATTCATCTACGCGATCACGATCAAGCACTTCCCGATCCTGCGTGGTGATGGCACCAGAACCCTGCGTCGATTGATCCTTGCGCACCCTCGGCACCGAGCGCAGCCCGCCGTGTTCTTCGAGCACAACCGTTCTCGGCTTGGATGGATCCCGCTGGAAGGCGAGAAGGTTAAACTCGGGATCGCGGGGAACCACGCACAAGGCGCGAAGTTCACCGATGGGTCAGACTTCATCACCCCCGCATTGACCGATCGCATGAACGAGATCATTGACGGGTTCGACCAACGCGCCGGCCGAGGGTTTGACATCGGACGATTCGATCTTCGCTGCGAATCACTCGATCAACTCGCGAAGGGCACCGGGTTCGGGATCGTCGAACTCAACGGGCTCACGAGCGAGCCCACCAATCTGTACGACCCCAAGCGATCACTCTTCTGGGCGTGGGACATGCTGCTGGGATATTGGAAGCATCTGGAGCGTCTCGCTGAGGCGCGCATCGCGACCAAGACCGGGGAGCCGGTGGATGATCGAACCTGGGACAAAATCCGTAACGCGCTGATCCGCGCGATGATCTGATCACTCAGGGCTGCAAGCGGGTCGAGGACCATGCGCCCGCGCTGATCTCATCGCCGTTGATTGTGACCGCTCGGTTCCATCGAGCGCGGTCGTGGATCCGCCCGACCCCCCCGGCCCACAATTCGACCGACTGCGCATGGATCCGGAACCCTCCCCAGTGCGGCGGGCGCGGGACAACGACATCCTCGCCGTTCATGAGAGCGGATGCATCCAGATTCAGGTGCGCAATCACCTCTCCCGCTTTCTCGAGTAGCGCCTGGCGCGACTCGATCGGCTGGGACTGATCGCTGATCCACGCGCCCAATCTGGATTCCAATCGGCGCGACGCGAAGTAGCGGTCGGATTCTTCCTCGGTCGCGTGGACGACCTGACCCCTGATCCGGACTTGCCGTTCGTATTCGTCCCAGTGGAACACGACCGACGCGAACGGGCGCTCAGCGAGTTGCTTCCCTTTCGCGCCGTTGTAGTTCGTGTAGAACACGATGGATCCCTGATCCGGATCGATATCCTTACAGAGCACGATCCTGGAGTCTGGGAATCCGTCCTCGTGGAGCGTAGAAATGGTCATCGCGTTGGTGTTGGGGGTGATCCGCTTCTCCCACGCTTCGTCGAACCAAGACTTGAAGATCGGGAACGGCGAATCAGGGAGCGAGTCTGGGAGACCCTCGCCTTGATCGTAAAAGTGGATAGGTGTGGATGGATCGCTCATTGGATGATCCTATCGGGGTTGTGGGAAGAATTCGATGTGGATTGTTTGGCGTGTGATGACACGAGCGGTTGAGGATGCCAATATATAGGTCGTGAGTGAAGCCCCCTTTGAAACCAAGCCGTGGTCAAAGAACCGCAAGCCCAAGGTCGATGCCTCGGAGCTGTTCGATCGGACCCCTCCCCACCACATCGACGCCGAGCGGTCACTGCTCGGATCGATCCTGCTGGATCCGATGGTCTTGACCGAAATCGTCGGGATTGTCTCCAAACCAGAGCAGTTCTACAAAGAGGCGCATGGCACGATCTTCTCCTCGCTGCTGGAAACCTTTGAAGCGCATCAGACCGGAGACATGGTGCAACTCGCCGAGGGTCTCCGCGCCAAGGGGGTCCTGGATCAGGTCGGTGGATCGTCCTACCTCATGGAACTCGCTGAAGCGGTCCCCAGCGCTGCCAATGCGCCGTACTACGCAAAGCTGGTTTCGGACAGTGCGCGTCTCCGCAACCTGATCAACGCCGCGGGCGAAATCATGTACGAGGCGTACACGCAGGGTGGTGGTGCGCCAGACGCCGCGAAGGATGTGATCGATCACGCCGAGAAGCGGATCTTCGATATCGCGTCGGAGGACATCAACGCGGATCCAGAATCGATGTCCGAACTGCTCATGCAGGAGATGGACCGTGTCGAAGCCGCGATGTCTGGGAATGTCACGACCGGACTCCCGACAGGATTTGATTATCTCGATGAACAACTCTCCGGCGGGCTCCACGCCGAGGAACTGATGATCCTTGCCGCTCGGCCGTCGATGGGGAAAACCGCGATCGCGCTCAATATTGCTGAGCAGGTCGCGTTCGGTGGATCGACGCCTTGGAACAAGCGGACCAACGCAGCTCCGGTCGCGGTCGGGATTTTCTCGCTCGAGATGTCTCGAAACGCGCTGACCCAGCGTCTGCTCAGTGCGCGATCGGGTGTGGACGCCGGGAAGCTCAGGACTGGTCAGGTGAGTGACAATGAATGGACGCTGCTGCAAAAATCAGCGGGGGAACTCTCCGAGGCACAACTGATCATCGACGACACCCCCGGCATGACGGTTCTCGCGATGCGCGCCAAAGCACGACGGATGAAACAGCGTCACGACATCCGCTGCATCGTGATCGACTATCTGCAGCTGCTCAGTTCTCCCGGTGCCGCACGCGAGTCGCGTCAGGTGGAAGTCTCGGAAATCTCTCGTTCGATCAAGGCGCTCGCTCGCGAGCTCAAGGTCCCGATCATCTGTCTGGCGCAGCTCAACCGCGGCACCGAATCACGCGACGGGAACCGTCCGCGCATGAGTGATCTGCGTGAATCGGGATCCATCGAGCAGGATGCGGATGTCGTCGCGCTCCTCCACCGCGAGTCCTACTACCATCGCGGCGAGCCCTCTTGGGACCCGACCAGCCCCGAGTTCGATGAGGACAATCGTGAGAAGCTCAATATGACCGAGCTCATCATCGCGAAACAGCGCAACGGACCGACCGGGACTGTGAAACTCGTCTGGGATTCCAACATCGTCCGCTTCAAAAACTGGGACTCGATGCACTCCGGGAGTTCCTACGGCTACTCGAACGAGATCAACAACACCGCGCCATCGTTCGATCCGTCCCCGACCGGCGGGTACGACGGGCCGGGGTTTGATCCCACTCCGGCTCAAGCGGATTTCCAGGAAAGCGCCCCACCTCCACAGCGGCATACCTTTGCCCCCGGCTCTAAGTCTGGTCCTGAAGAGAACTTCCGCGATGGTTCTGGGAACTCCATGGACTTTGACGAAGACGGCGATATTCCCCCGTTCTAGGGGATTTTTCTTGTGCTGAGTGCCGCAGATTGATACAATTTTAGCCGCTCTCGGTCTCACTCAGAGGGATTTCCGACCATGGCATCCACGCTCAGCGCGTCTCTATTCATGCTTTGTATGATCGCTCCGACCCAGAGCGCGATCGCGGATTCTGTTGCTGAACCCGTGCAGTCCAGCGTCGCATCCTTCAATGAGATCATCCTTTCAGGGGTTGACGAATCCGATCTCGCAAACCCGACCGAGTCTCAATCCACCACCCTCAACGCGCTCGGTCCGGTCGTGGCATCGACCGAGATTCTCTCAGAATCCGGATACTTCGCCGCGGTCGCTGGAAGCGCAGCGTCGTTCACCGATTCCGATCATGGTTCGTTTCGTGCAAACCTGAGCTACATTGGTGTCCCAACCCCGGGACCGAACGATGCGGACTCCTTCCGCCACTCACTCGACGGCGTGTTCCTGTACGACTTCATCATCCCGTCCGATGGTTCACTCAATATCCAAGGAGAGGTCTACAACAGCGGGCCTTCATCGCTGAGCTACTTCGGGTTCGTCCAAGTCTTCAGCGAAGACGAAATCGGGGACGGCTTTGATATCTCGTACTTCGATGCACCGATCTACGACCTCAGTTTCAGTGGACAAGAGTTCAACTTTGATATCCCGCTCAACGCACCATCGGGGAGCTATCGGTTATTGATGCGTGTCTCGCACAATGGGCTCACCATCCTGAACGCGCCGATCAGCGACGGGTACATGAACGCGGTTTTCGAGATCGACGCGACGCCGCGCTGTGATGCGGATCTCAATGAGGACGGCGTCGCAAACTTCTTTGATGTCTCGCTCTTCATTGATGCGTGGATTTCTGGAGATACAGCCGCAGACTTCAACGGAGATAACACGATCGACTTTTTCGATATCAGCAGCTTTTTGACCCAACTCACCCTGGGTTGTCCGTAAGTGTCTTTGTGCATGCGTCCCAGTTGAGATTGCGAGAGTTCATTATGAAACCAGAATTGTGTGCCCTTGCAGTGAGTGCGATCGTTGTCCAGAGTGCCTTGGCGCAGGTCAGCAGTGTGCGCTCGAGTATCTTATCTGAAGCGGAGATCTACCTCACGAACACGACGGAGAGCGATGATCAGACGACCAGCGATGAGCAGTTCCTCACCATTGATCCGCTCGGACCGATCACTTCCCTTGTTGCGATCAACTCGGCGCAGGGATCGTTCAGCGCCTCGAGCTCGTGCTCGGCGAGTTTCATGAGCACGGAACAGTTCAGTTTCCAAGCCAATCAGCAATTCGAGGGCACACGCGGGCCGGGGAAGATCGATGCCCAATCCTACGGCCAGACACTCCAGGATGAGTTCCAGTACGATTTCTCGATCCCCGCTGAAGGACAGCTCGA
>JAEPQP010000180.1 GCA_017640485.1 Phycisphaerales bacterium
CTGGATCATGAGCATAATCTAATCCATCTCTAGCTCATCCCCTGTTGCCGCAATACGGGGTTGCAGGGGATCCCTCCCCTGTACGCGCTCGTACACACCCAATGCACTCAGCAACGACCCTGCCGTCTCACTTCAATACGCCCGCTTCGGTCAAATCCATCGGCTGTGCGATGATTTCCGGCGTGTTCTCTAGCGATCAGAGTACATAGTTCATTCGGTTTGATTGGTTCGCTGGTTCTTAAGATTTAAATTCGTTCTCAATCCGGTTCGCTCACGGTGTAGGTGATGACGACTGGGCCGAGGGTGACTGCGGGGAAGCTTCCCCAGTTGCTGCTGCTGGCGTTGAGGAAGTATTGGAAGATGCCGTTGTCGACGATGGCTGCGAGGGGGTCGGCGTTGATGGTTTGGGGGGAGGGGATCGCTTGGGTGAGGTCCTCGGCGAACGCGACGAAGGCGAATCCTGATCCGGTGTTGGTGCCTCGGATGAGTGAGAGGTCGACTTCGCCTCCGGCGTTGAGGCCGTAGTAGAACTTGACGGATTGGATCACGGCTCCGTCTGGGAGGGAGACGGGGGCGATCATGCGGCGGGCGGTGGTGCTGGATTCGCTGATGTAGGAGCGGAGCCCGTTGTTGGTGCTGGTGAGGTTGTACTCGACATTGGTGGTCGGGATCCACGCGGCGGCGGGGATGTTGAGTCGTCGTGTTTCGGGCGCGGTGTATTCGAAGTCGGATGCGGTGACGCCGCCTTGGAGGATTTCGAGTCCGATGTTGGGGACGAAGCGCGCGACATCATTGCCGTTGTTGTTGATGAACCTGAAGATGCTGGTGGACCCTTCAAACTTGAGTTTGAACGAGTTGGAGACGGGTGTGCCGTTGTTGAATCCGGTGAGAAAGTCGAGACTGGGTTCTCCGTCGTCTCCGGATGTGGAGATTGCTGCGGAGTTCTGTCCTTCGGTTACACGGTGTGCGATGAAGACCGCATTCCCGATTCCAGATTCGGTGTTGAGGTAGAAGTTGTTGATTCCTCCGCCGGCGACGATGTGTTCAGCGAAACCGACGCGTGTCCAGATGGGGTCCGAGAGTTCGTCGGCGACCAGTGCGTGCTCGGCTCGGGTTGCGTGGGCCGCGAGCGGGGTGTAGCGGGCGAGCTGACGCGGGAGGAAGGTGAAGGGGTCGAAGATGCTCTTGTCGCCGTCGCGGAATCCGATCTCGATCCAGCGGTCGTCGGCTGCGAAGAGCGGGGTGCCGGGAGGGACTTCGGTGGGGATGGTGATGGAGAAGAGGCCGTCGATGATGTTGGCGTCGAGGACCTGGGCGCTTGCGAGGAGTGTGCCTCCGAGTTCTTGGTTGTAGATGCGGATGGTGATGTCGTAGTTGCCTTGCGCGGGGAGTCCTTCGTCGAGGAAGTGTCCTTGATAGGTGAACGCGGGGGGCGTCTGTGCGAAGAGTGTCGAACTGAGCAAGAGCGAGAGAAGGGCGATGAAACGGTGCATGTGGATCTCCAGAATGAACTGAGTATAAATGAAGATTTGGGGGGGTTCAATACAATTTCCTTCGTCGAATAGGGGCAATTCAGGGAACGAAGGGTGTTTAGAGAACAAGTTCATTGTTATTTCATGAATCTTGTATACTGGTGGGAACTCAACTACAGGAGACTTCTCATGGGACGGAACATACTTGCGGTCATTCTTGGATACGCCGCCATGTTTATTGTGGTGTTTGTTGCTTTGGTGGGTGTGTTCTTGGCGATTGGGCAAGATCGCGCATTTGAGCCCGGAGTTTACGAAGTCTCCATGCTCTGGATTGCTGTATGGGGAGTGACATCGTCGGTTGCTGCAATTATTGGTGGGTTTGTGTGTGTGAAAGTCGGGAAGACTAAGGGGGCGGTGATGTCACTCATGATTCTCGTGGTGCTTCTTGGTGGTCTCACTGCGGTTGCGCAGATGGCTTCTGGGGATCCGGCACCAGAGGATCTTGTACGAGCTGGGGATGTTTCTGCTATTGAAGCGATGGGCAAAGCCCGCTCTCCGATGTGGGTGAGTATTGCGAATCCGATCATTGGCGCGGTTGGGGTGATGGTTGGTGCTTCGCTGGGGTGTGGTTGCCGACGGGATGAGACCAGTGAGGATGTGGCTATATGATGGATCGCTTTCGGCGGTACCGCGATAATCTTGGTATTTTGAACGCGGTGCTTGGTGTGCTCTTCGCGGCGTATATCACATGGTCACTGTTGCAGTTGAGCAGCGTGCTCATGATGTTGGTGTACGCGGCGTTCGCGTTCTTTTTGTTGATCCTGCCGTGCGCGTTGATGCCGATGCTTGTTGCTCGGCCTGCGATAGCTGTGCGGATCATTAAGTTGAGTCAGTATGGGATCTACGGGATCTTTGTGCTCTCGATTCTGAATGTATTGTCAATCCCGCCGATCGCTGGGTTCGCGTTGATCGCGTATGTGTTCTTCCACATCGGCTTTGTCTTCTGGTTTTATTCCGATCCCAACATCATGACTGAAGATGGTCATCAGCGGTGGGTGGAGCGTGCAGAGCACGCGGAGAAAGAGGTATTGATCGAAGCGATGATGCGCGATCAGCAGCTGCTCGATGAAGATCAGGTTTGATCGCTCGTCTTGGGTGCATGCTCCTTTCTACCATGTGTATCTTGGATCGTTCAAAATCTTCAGTATGTGAGCATGAATCATGGGTACAGACATCACCACCGTTACGCTTGGGCAGACTGACTTCCGCACGGAGATCGCTGCGGGGAATCACACCTTCTATGTTGATGAGCCCGGCTCGCTGGGCGGTGGGGACACGGCCCCGGATCCCTATCAGCTGCTGCTGGGATCATTGGGTGCGTGCAAAGCGATCACCGCTCGGATGTACGCGAAGCGGAAGGGGTGGGCGCTCGATGAGATCCGCTTGGATCTGAGGCACTCGCGTCCCAACGGGCGCGGGAAGGAAGAACTGATCGAGATCTCGGTGAGTCTGACCGGGGATCTGAGCGAAGAGCAACGCGAGCGTCTCAAGGAAATCACCAACGCGTGTCCTGTGTCCAAGACGATCGAGGGTGATCTCAAGGTCGTGAGTTCTCTTGAGGATTGATCGCGCAGGATCCTGATTCGCACTGATGATTGCGGAACCAGCGCAATCGATTGCGTGCAAAGATCCGGTAGCACCAGTTGACGATTGGTCTGATGATCGGGAGTCCTGTCCACGCGGCTCGACGGTGTTTGCCGAGGATCGTGAAAACGCTCCGGATCGC